>JBLHXM010000070.1:0-17999 GCA_047630395.1 Dokdonia sp. | reverse complement strand
TTTCTTGAATTAGTCACCGAACTTGATAAAGTGCCAGGTATTGAGCGCTTGCGCATCTCTTCTATAGAGCCTAATCTACTAAAAAATGAGACCATTGATGTGGTTGCGCAATCAAGAACCTTTGTTCCTCATTTTCATATTCCGCTACAAAGTGGAAGCAATGAAATTTTAGGAAAAATGAAACGTCGCTACAAACGTGAATTGTATGTAGATCGCGTTGCTAAGATTAAGGAAGTAATGCCGCATGCCTGTATTGGTGTGGATGTAATTGTGGGCTTTCCAGGAGAAACCGATGACCATTTCTTAGAGAGCTATAATTTTTTGAACGAACTTGATATTTCGTATCTACACGTCTTTACCTACTCAGAGCGCGACAATACAGAAGCAGCAGTAATGGAAGGGGTCGTTGCTAAAAACGTGAGAGCAAAACGCAGTAAAATGCTCCGTGGCCTTTCGGCGAAAAAGCGACGTGCTTTTTATGAAGGGCAATTAGGAAGTATGCGAACGGTGTTATTTGAGGGCGAAAATAAGGAAGGCTATATTCACGGGTTTACAGAGAATTATGTTAAGGTTAAGACGCCTTGGAATCCTGAACTGGTAAATACGTTACATTTGGTAACTTTAACAAAAATCGATGATGATGGAATGATGAGGTTTGAGTTTGCTGCGGTAGCAGTATAGATGAAAGAAAATTTAAAGGGAGATAACGCATAAAAAAGCCACTCATTAGAGTGGCTTTTAGTTTTTTGATAAAATCGAAACGATTAGATATTAATTCCAACAGGAAGTAATTTTTTGTACTTACGACGATTGGAACGCATAAACTTAGCGATCTCTGGACTGGTAGGAACGAGACTGATATTGCGGTCTTCTACTTCGTTAAAAACGGCTACGATGAAGTCATTCATATGATCTTCAGTGCCTTCGGGCATTACAATTTTGGTTAGGAAGATTTTTCTTTCTTGAGAAGAATATTCCATTTTGGCGAGTTTTCCGTCAAAAGTGGCTTCAAATTGTCTCAAGAACTCATTGTCTGTCAATTCGATTGCTGTCATTGCTTCCATAAATTTGAAAATGTTTTAGGGTATTAAAAATGTAATTAGGAGGTAATAAAGAAATCTCTTTATAATTTTAGAAGATAATAGCGGTTGCGCTAGTATATTTTAAAATTTAATAATTTCTTATCCTTAATTTCTTGCAAAAGTACGAAAATTTACCGAAATAGCGTAGTCGCTTTTAGTTAATCCCTTACACATGAACCTATGACGCATCTCTATATGATGCCTGGAATGGCAGCAAACCCTTCCATTTTTGAACATATTCACTTGCCTAAAGAAAAATACACCATTCATTTCTTAGAATGGCAGATTGCTGAGCCTAAAGAAACCATGGCGGCATATGCTTTACGAATGACTAAAAAGATAGTCCATGAGGATGTCGTGTTGCTGGGCGTAAGTTTTGGGGGTATTCTGGTGCAAGAAATGGCAAAACATATTGAGGTTCGAAAATTAATCATCGTAAGTAGCGTTAAGAGCAAGTATGAATTACCACGGCGGATGACGCTTTCGCGAAAGCTTAAACTGTATAAGGTGTTGCCTACTCGTTTGATTGAAGATATTGATACACTGGCAAAGTATGCTTTTGGAGAAACGATAAAAAATAGAGTGGAATTATACAAGAAATACTTGTCAATGAACAATCGTCATTACTTGAGTTGGGCCGTGAAAGAGATGGTGTGCTGGGATCAAGAGCAAGTGATGCCAGATATTATACACATACATGGAGCTGCCGATAAAGTGTTCCCTATCAAGTATATAAAAGATGCTATTATCGTTGAAGGAGGTACTCATATCATGGTGATAACTCGTGCGAAATGGTTCAACAAAAATCTTCCGCAACTCATTGAAAATAATTAAATTGACTCAAAATGAAGCTGATTATGAAAACGATACAAAAAATTGGAGCCCTCATCGGAGTAATTGCCGCTGCAGGATTGATTATTAATGCTGTACAAGCTCCCGCAACAGAAACGGTACAAGGAGATCTTACACAGAAGGAAGGTTTTAACAAGGAGGGAGTTCTGGTGAACGATTACAATGTTTATGCGCTACCAATGCCGGATGGTTTGAATTTTGCTGGAGAAGAAGTTCCTGTATACAATCCAGATATTAGAGAACGAATGGATCGAGAATTATTGGTCAATACGTACTGGCAGTCTAATTCTCTATTGCTTTTTAAAAGAGCGCATAAGTTCTTTCCGATCATTGAGCCTATTCTTAAGGAAGAAGGAGTGCCAGATGATTTGAAATACCTAGCTGTCATTGAAAGCGGATTGACTCAGGCGGTATCGTCTGCTCGAGCAACTGGCTTTTGGCAAATTATGAAAACGACAGGGAGGGAATATGGCTTAGAGGTTAATGATAATGTAGATGAGCGATATAATATTGAAAAAGCAACACGAGTAGCTTGTGAATACCTCAGAAAGTCTAAAGAGCGTTTTGGAAGTTGGACGGCTGCTGCTGCTGCCTACAATGCTGGAAATGCAGGAGTATCAAGACGAATGGATAGCCAGAATGTGAAGTCGTACTACGATTTGCTACTTGGAGAAGAAACAGGACGTTATGTTTTTAGAATTATTGCGCTCAAGGAAATTATGTCGAACCCGCAAAAATATGGATTCAATTACGGTACGGCCGATTTATACCCGTCTATTGAAACCTATGAGGTAAGCGTAGATACCACAGTGACGGATCTTGTAAACTTTGCCGAGGGTTATGGTCTCAATTATAAAATTCTGAAGATTCACAATCCTTGGCTACGGGAGGCGCATTTGAATAATAAGTCCCGTAAACAATACTTTATTGAGATCCCAAAAGAAGGAACGTATACGGTTGGAAACTAAATTGTACTATGAAATATCGGTATTTAATAGGGAAATGATTCCCAAGAATCATTTCCCTATTTGCTGTTTTAGGGAGTCATTATTTCTTACTTTTAGAGGAATTAAAAACCACTTTTCATGAACGCAACGGTCATTATTTCTCTTATTATTATAGGTTTGATAGCGGGGCTTCTGAGCGGAGTGATGGGGGTTGGAGGAGGTGTTGTAATGATTCCTTTGATGATTTTTTTCTTAGGTTTTTCGCAGCATGAAGCACAGGGAACCAGCTTGGCTGTTCTCGCGGTTCCGGTGACGATGCTTGCTGCATATACGTATTATCAGGAAGGACATGTGAATTGGCGCTATGCCGCAGTGATTGCCGTCTTTTTTGTAGTGGGAGGTTACTTTGGTTCTAAAATAGCCATTAATGTGGATCAACGAATGCTCAAAAAGATCTTTGCGATCATCTTGATTATTATAGCGATAAAGATGCTTTTTGATAATGGTCTTAGTACGATGCCACAGGAGTAGTGTATAGCTTAGACTCGTGGAAGAGCAGCTGGGTAATATTAGCCTTAATTAAAGTGTGGTTTTCTTGGAATGCTTTTTCAGCAGAATCACCCATACGGTTTGCAATACGTCGCTGAATGTTTATGATTTCCTTTTTCGTATTGAGTGTGAAAACAAGTGGAAGTCCTAAAGAATGTTTTAAGTTTCTAATAATGTGGGTATTTGTGTTTTCTGCCTCGTCGACATATAGCACGTTTATGTTTCTATGAAACTTGCGTGTTGCCTTTCGAACCGTTTTATAATCATCCCAAAAAAGAATAACGATATCAACTTCTTTCCCATATTTTTTGGCAAGGTCATTGAGAGCAGGAATTTCCCCTTTACTAGGAATGCACCAAGCAGAATAAGTGAGGAGTATCACTGGTCTTTCGAAGTCCGAAAAGTTCTTGACATTCTTACTTAGATTCTTTGCCTTAAAATCGTTCATGTAGGTCCCCTTAAGAGCGTTGTCTACAAATGCTTCAAAAAGTGCTTTAACCTTGTCTTGTTGTTTATTACGGATAGCCTCTTCAGCCTCTTCAATATACTTTGGAAGGTAGACATCAAGAGACTCAGAGAAGAAAATCTTGTTTGATTGTCCCTGTGCCAATGTTGTAATACACAATAAAAAGAAGAGTAAAATTTTTCCCATATATATTCGATACCATGCAAACATAGCGCAGCTGTAGCTGCGAACGAAATATTTTCGCTCAAGGGGATATAAATTGGGTCGAGAAGCACAAAAACAGACATTTGAACCTGTGGCCCATCATGGTTTTTGAGGGTTAATGCGCTTTTCTGATAAGAGATGTAAGAAGCTAATTATTAGGGGTCAAGCAAGAAGTTGACTTATCTTCGGAATCCACCGCGCCCTTTACCGCCTCCAAATTGTTGTTTTGGTTGGTTGCCGGCACGTTTCATGTTGTTCTCCATCATTTTGATCTGATCTGCGAGCATATTGTGCTTATCGTGACCTTTGGCTTCTTTCAATAACTGGGAAGCTTCACGCTTGCGATTTTTAGTCATTGCAATACCTGCCAAATTAATTTTGGCCATCGCTAAATCAGCGCTCATAGATAGGCCAAGATCGATTGCTTTTCGAAAGTGCTTACCAGCTAAGGTCATATCTGTTTGTGCGACCATAAGACCTTGGAGGTAGTTGTAGTACCCTTGTTGTTTCTTGGTAAGCGCTCCTTCTGGGTTTTTTATTTTTGCAAGCCATTTTTGGGCACCTGGAAAATCTTGTTTTCTCAGTCTTAGAAAAGCGAGCGTTATGATTTCATTTTTGAAATAAAGTAAAACAAAAATAGCAACCAGAAGTATGAGCATAATACCGTTGCCAATCTCATTTTCTGAAAATTGCCAAACGGATACGCCAAGGGTAAGGATTGCAAGTACAAGTTTTATATTTTTATTAAACATGCTATAATAGGGTGTAAGTGGTTGTTGATTCTAATTGTGTAGGAATAGTTTGTACTGGTAGTCCCGGTATAGTAGCGTCTCCAGAGGCAAAGGTCTTTACTTCCATTGTTTTTGGGAAGCCATTGGCTAGCGCCTTCAATGTGGTTTGTTGCGAGCCTTCAAGAAGCATCTCAATTTGAGGGTTGCTAAGATCCATGGTAATCATTGCGTTCCCTTTAATGCTATTTCCGTCTGTTGAAGGTTCCTCCAGTGTCCAAGTGTTTTGAGCATGAATCTTTCCCTTACCTATAAACTTATTGGTCCAGGTGCCTTCTTTTTGAATTACAGTATTTGGGTAGTTGAAAGTCATTTGTTCAAAACTCTTAGCCAATCCATCGGCACTCCATTCTTTTTCCAGTTCTTGTTTCATTTGCTCAATAGCATGAGCATCTTCAAGACCTAAACTCTCAATCATGCCATTTACTATAGCTTCTGCCTGCTGCACTTCCGTAATTTCTCCTGTGGGTTTCATCAGGATGTAAACGGATTTATTAAGAATTCCTTTGAAAATCAGAGACTCTGTACTTTCTGGGTTATCTTTCTTATCCGTATCAATATCCATCATTACGCCTAATTGCGGCGAAGACATTTTAAGAGCAAAACGTTTAAAGTGCATTTCCATCGTTATCAATGCTTCGGAAACGGCGGTGACCTTAAAATTCATGACCCCTTTTAAGTCATTAATAATGATTTGAGTCCTACCTGGTATTTCTTGAGTAATAGTTTGCTGGGCAGATTGCGCGATTGTAAATTCGTCACCTTCGGCAAGGTTGTACCTCAAAACAGTTTGAGCACTACTGATTTGAGCCAGCATAAATAGGCCAAAGAAGAAGTGTATTTTTGTAAACATTGGGTGTTTTTTTAAATCGAAAACAAAGGTACTAAAAAGGAGCGTAAAATATTTGAAATTTGGTCTTGGAGAAGTGAAAAGTTGTTGTATATTTGCACCCGGCTTTTAAAGCAGGAATCACGAAAGATAAATTGTAGACCATAAACGGTCAAAAAGGATATACAGATGAGTAAAAGAACGTTTCAACCGTCAAAGAGAAAAAGAAGAAACAAGCACGGATTTAGAGAGCGTATGGCTAGTGCAAATGGCCGTAAGGTCTTAGCGCGCCGTCGTGCAAAAGGAAGAAAGAAAATTAGTGTTTCTTCTGAAACTAGACATAAAAAATAATGGCATATTAATATGTTCATATTAGGTGTTACTTTTTATAAAGTAACACCTTTTTTTATACCCAGTAATCTCCTATTATTATACGCTTTTAATTATTACGACACATGCCTAAAAATAAAAAATTAAAGTCTATTCTACTTATTGGTTCCGGTCCTATTGTGATTGGCCAAGCCTGTGAGTTTGATTATGCTGGATCTCAAGCGCTCCGTTCATTACGAGAAGATGGTATTGAGACTATTCTTATTAATTCCAATCCAGCAACTATAATGACAGATCCGTCCATGGCGGATCATGTATACTTATTACCACTCAACACAAAATCAATTGTTGAGATTTTGGAACAACACCCCAATATTGATGCGGTATTACCAACAATGGGTGGTCAAACTGCTTTAAATTTATGTATAGAAGCAGATGAAAAGGGGATTTGGAAAGATTTTAATGTAGATCTTATAGGTGTCGATATTGATGCCATTAATATTACTGAAGATCGTGAGCAGTTTCGAGAGTTAATGTTGAAGATTGGTATAGCCATGGCGCCACAAGCGACAGCTAACTCCTACCTGAAAGGAAAAGAGATTGCACAAGAATTTGGTTTTCCGCTAGTGATTCGAGCTTCCTATACGCTCGGAGGAGCTGGGGCCTCTTTTGTGTATAAAGAAGAGGAATTTGATGAATTGCTAACCAGAGGCCTAGAAGTTTCACCGATACACGAGGTGATGATCGATAAAGCACTTATTGGTTGGAAAGAATATGAGTTAGAATTATTACGTGATAATAACGATAATGTCGTTATTATCTGCGCTATTGAAAATATGGATCCAATGGGAATCCACACTGGAGATTCCATTACCGTAGCTCCTGCAATGACACTCTCAGATGTGACGTATCAGAAAATGAGAGATATGGCAATTCACATGATGCGAAGTATTGGTGATTTTGCCGGTGGGTGCAATGTGCAGTTTGCTGTCAATCCTGATAATGAGGAAGAGATCATTGCGATCGAAATTAATCCTCGAGTTTCACGCTCATCTGCCTTGGCTTCTAAGGCTACTGGATATCCTATCGCTAAAATTGCAGCTAAACTAGCCATTGGTTATCATCTGGATGAATTGGACAATCAAATTACAAAATCTACATCGGCTTTATTTGAGCCAACATTGGATTATGTGATTGTTAAAATACCACGTTGGAACTTTGATAAGTTTGAAGGAAGTGATCGCCGACTAGGGTTACAAATGAAATCTGTAGGCGAAGTGATGGGAATTGGGCGTTCTTTCCAAGAAGCCCTGCACAAAGCTACACAATCTTTAGAGATCAAACGAAATGGGCTCGGTGCTGATGGAAAAGGATATAAAGATTATGATCAGATCATTCAGAAACTCACCTACGCTAGTTGGGATCGAGTATTCGTGATTTATGATGCTATTCAAATGGGAATTCCTTTGAGTAGAATTCATGAAATTACCAAAATTGACATGTGGTTCTTGAAGCAATATGAGGAGCTGTATGCGATGGAGAAAGAGATTTCAAAGTATGTCATAGATACTTTGCCAAGAGATTTATTACTCGAAGCAAAACAATGTGGCTTTGCCGATAGACAGATTGCACATATGCTTGAATGTCTCGAAAGTCAAGTGTATAAGAAACGGGAGGAATTGAAAGTGAAACGGGTATACAAACTTGTAGATACCTGTGCCGCCGAATTTGTGGCGCAAACGCCTTATTTCTACTCGACTTTTGAATATGAAATGGAAACGCCAGATGGCGAACGATATGCAGACAATGAAAGTGTTGTCACGCCTAAGAAAAAAGTAATAGTTCTGGGCTCAGGTCCAAACCGAATTGGTCAAGGAATTGAATTTGACTACTGCTGTGTGCATGGTGTGCTCGCTGCAGCCGAATGTGGATATGAAACCATCATGATCAATTGTAATCCTGAGACAGTTTCAACTGATTTTGATACGGCCGATAAATTATACTTTGAACCGGTTTTCTGGGAACATATATATGATATTATACGACATGAGAAACCAGAGGGTGTTATCGTACAGCTAGGTGGACAAACTGCGCTTAAGTTGGCTGAAAAATTAGACCGTTACGGAATCAAAATTTTAGGTACGAGCTACAAGGCGCTAGATCTTGCAGAAGATAGAGGGAGTTTTTCAACGCTTCTTAAAGATTTGAATATTCCATACCCAGAATTTGATGTAGCTGAGACTGCCGATGAAGCCTTGCAAGTTGCCGATAAGTTGGATTTCCCAATCTTGGTACGTCCTTCATACGTGCTGGGTGGACAGGGGATGAAAATTGTCATTAATAAGAAGGAGCTTGAAGAGACTGTTGTTGATTTGCTGCACAAAATGCCAAATAATAAACTGCTGCTAGATCATTACTTAGATGGAGCCATTGAGGCTGAGGCTGATGCGATTTGTGATGGAGAAAATGTCCAAATTATTGGTATCATGGAGCATATCGAGCCTTGTGGTATTCACTCGGGAGATTCAAATGCTACCTTGCCACCGTTCAATCTAGGAGATTTAGTACTAGATCAAATTAAAGATCATACACGTAGAATTGCCTTGGCTTTAGAGACTGTTGGACTTATCAATGTTCAGTTTGCTATAAAAAATGAAAAGGTTTACATTATTGAGGCGAACCCAAGAGCTTCACGTACGGTGCCTTTTATTGCGAAGGCTTACAAGGAACCATATGTGAATTACGCGACCAAAGTGATGTTGGGGGAAAAGAAAGTTACTGACTTTAATTTCAATCCACAGTTAGAGGGATATGCAATTAAACAACCCGTATTCTCTTTCGATAAATTCCATAATGTCAATAAGAAATTGGGACCTGAGATGAAAAGTACAGGGGAGAGTATTCTCTTTATCGACAATTTGAGAGATGATGCTTTTTATGAATTATATGCGCGTAGAAAGATGTATCTGAGTAAGTAGTGTCCAAGAAAATATGAACGTATTTTTAGAATAATTATATATAATTTTTCGATGAAATACATTTTATTACAGATGAAACAGCTATAAAAGGCACGCTTTAGTGATAAAGCGTGCCTTTTGCGTAAGAATATTCCTTCATTTTAGATTTTAATCATTACTTTGAACTACCTTGTAGCTAAATAACCGCAATCCCCCAAGCGATGATTAAAAAATTACTTTGTTTAATAGTACTTTTAGGTAGCATCCAAATAGCTGTTTCTCAGGATTCCACCGCGTATTCTGATGTAAATGCCTTCTCGGAAGATCAAGTTTCTTTTTATCCAAACCCTTCACAAGATCAAATAAAAGTGACCAACGTTTCGGGGGAAGTTGTTCAATTCTCAGTATACAATATCTTAGGTGATGAAGTTCTCAAAGCTCAGCTTACAAAAGTGGAGACAGAGCTATCTTTAAGCCAATTAACCAGTGGTGTGTATATCGTTGCTTTTTACTATAATGACAAAACGATAACGGAACGATTGATTAAAGAATAGGTTCTTTTTCTTTTCAATAGAAGATGACACTGAAGTAAAGGTCATTCCTTGATTTTTTCCTTGTTTTAGCTTTTTATAAGTAAGGCACTATGCCTTCCTATCCTCGTGACGCTCTGGATCATTTTGATGTTTTTGTCGTGTTAGAGTGATGAGACAAATATTCCATGTATGTTTTTTGGAGGAATTTTTGGTAGTCTGTTGTTTTATAATTGAGGTGCGTATACATTAATAGTAAGACAACTCACTCTTTACAATAATCAAAACTCGATATGAAGCAATTATTACTTTTTATTTTCTTTTTCTTTATTGGTTTTTCGTGCCACGCTCAGGATGTATTTGATGTTGCGCGTAAGGGAACTGCCACCCAAATGACTGTTATTTGGGAAACAAATCCTGAACAGTTAACGACCACGAATGCCGATGGATATTCTCCAATTATTCTAGCAGCATATCATAGTAATTTTCACGTGGTCAAATTTTTGGTAGAAAAAAAGGTGCCGCTAAATGACTCTAGTAAATATGGTTCGCCTTTGATGGCTGCAACGGTTAAAGGGAGTTTAGAAATTGTCAATTTCCTTTTGGACAATGGAGCCAATCCTAATATGGTGGATGCTAATGGAACATCGGCCTTGCTGTATGCTTCCCTATTTCAACTAAATGATATTGCAAAAACTTTGTTAGCCCATGAAGCCAATGTGTCTTTAAAAGACAATCGTGGTAATACCGCTATGGATTATGCTACAATGACTAATAATAATATACTTATCAACCTTTTAAAAAAATAACATGAAAAAAATTACTCTTTGCATTGCTCTTTTATACGTAATGTGTTCTTTGGAAGCACAAGTTACAACTGGAGAAGTGACCTTGTCAACGGACTATACTGCCCAAATCGATATAAACGCCTCAGATGTTACGGTGACTCTTGTAGGACCGGATGACCGCTGGTTGGGCCTTGGTTTTGGAGTGGATTCTATGACGAATGATGGTGATATTATTTCTTTCGATAGTTCAGGACTGAATGATAGACGTTTTATTGGTGTAGGTTCGATGCCTCCAACAGATACACAAGATTGGACAATTGTCTCAAATAATACAGCGGGAGGAGAGCGTACGTTAGTCGTTACAAGAGGACTATCTGGAAGTGATAGTACGGATTATACCTTTGATCCTGCAGATACTAATATC
Organism: Dokdonia sp.; assembly: GCA_047630395.1. Taxonomy (GTDB): domain Bacteria; phylum Bacteroidota; class Bacteroidia; order Flavobacteriales; family Flavobacteriaceae; genus Dokdonia. The sequence continues at coordinate 7,253 of JBLHXM010000070.1, read as the reverse complement.
CTTTTGGTATGGGCTCGCGGTAATGGTACTTTAGATTTTAGTAATCATGGTAGTGGGAATAGAGGTGCTACGGTGGCTGGATTTACCTTAGGTGTAAACGATCTTGCATTTGCTGAAACAGTTTCTTTATATCCGAATCCAACTTCTGATATGGTAAACATTTCTTTTGACAACAATGTTGCGAATGGAGAGATTACTTTATTTTCTGCTATTGGACAAACGGTTATGACAAAAGCAATCTCTTCTCAAGAAGCGACCTTAGACATTAGTGGTATTAATGCAGGTATTTATGTGCTTCGTATCACATCAGATAATGGTGTAGCAACGAAACGTATCATTAAACAGTAATTACTGTAATTTTTATGAGATATTTTAAAGCATATATATTATGTCTTTTTGCCTCTGTCTCGATGTCAGTGGGGTGTTCTTCCAATAGTCCGGATGATCTTATCCCCATCACTGAGGATATGGTAGGCCTAGTAACCTATGAAAATACGGCAAAAGGTATTCTTGATACCGCTTGTATTGAATGTCATGGCGGAACCATGCCCACAGCAGGTATTCGTTTGGATACCTATGAAGGTGCACGAGATGTGGCCGACAGTGGTCGTATGATAGTTAGAATGACAAGCAGTAATGCTCCGATGCCACCATCAGGAAATCTACCCGATCCCATTATAGCTTCTTTATTGGAATGGATTGAGGATGGATTATTAGAAAACTAATGTCTATGAAAAACCTATTTCTTATTCTTTGTCTCAGCTTCTCTTTGATCGGAATGTCTCAAGAAAAATATTTCACAAAGACTGGTGTTGTTGTTTTTGAGGCGTCTGTACCTTCTTTTGAAGCGGTTAAGGCGACGCATAAAAACGTTACAGTGTTACTGAATACTGAATCTGGAGCATTAGCAGCTCTTGTACTGATCAAAGGGTTTCGATTTGAAAATGCCCTCATGGAAGAGCATTTTAATGAGAATTATATGGAGAGTGACACGCACTCCAAGGCTAATTTTAAAGGGAGAATAGAGGGTTTCGAAATGAATGCAATCGGGGAGAGTAAGCAACCGCTTGTAATGGTTGGTGCGATGACTATCCGTGGAATTTCTAAGGAAGTTTCATTCGATGTGCATATGTCGAAACTGGCTGATTTTTTTTTTATAGATGGGATGTTAATTGTAAATCCTACTGATTTTGGTATTGATATTCCTGGTATCGTTCGAGAGAAAATAGCAAAGAATATCAAAATCAACTTACATTTAGAGTTACAACCACGAGGGTGAAATATTGGGGTATGAAAAAGAAATGGACACTATGGGTATTGGGGGTTTTTGCTCTTGGAGTTTTGGGATACTTTTATGTATTTCAAAAACATCGAGATATTCAGAGCGAAACCGCAGAATATACTACTACTGCTACTCTTTTGCTTTCTGATTTTATAAACAATGCTGAAGTTGCCACACTTAAATATCTTAACAAGACTGTAGAGATACATGGTGTTGTATCTCAAAGTGATAGTCTTACTTTCATGCTCGATCAGGGTATTTTTTTCGCTTTAAGCGAAAAAAGAAACCTTCCTGTAGGGGCTCAAATATCAGCGAAAGGTCGATGTATTGGTTACGATGATTTACTAGGCGAAGTCAAAATAGATCAAGCATACATCCTAACAATAAAATCCAACGAATGAATAAAATAGTACTTTTATTTTGTCTTTTTCCAACCTTCCTCTGGGCCCAGGATGATTTGCTTTCTGAACTTGAAAGTGAAGCGGTACAAGACACAGTGTATGCAACCTCGGCATTTAAGGCGGTTAAAATTGTCAATTTTGAATCCACCAAATTAGTGGGGAAAGAACAACTTTATTTTGTGATTGCGCATCGGTTTGGATCTATAAAAAATGGCATTGATGATTTGTTTGGTTTAGATCAGGCATCCACGCGTATCCAGTTTGTATACGGTGTTAATGAATGGTTGAATGTAGGTTTTTCGAGAAGTAAATTTCAAAAAACATATGATTTCTCTGCAAAATATCGCTTGTTGAGACAGCGGGAAGGAGGATCTCCAGTGACCCTTGTTGGATATAATTTGATCAATGTCAATACAAATTTAGATAAGGACTTATTACCTAATTTGGAATTTAGTGATCGTTTAGGCTATACAACACAACTCTTAGTATCTCGAAAATTTAGTGACGCATTTTCATTAGAGCTAATACCTACTTACTTTCATGATAATTATGTTAATAATGATCTTCAGGATAATGCTCAATTTGCCTTGGGTATTGGAGGAAGAATGAAACTAACGAAACGACTTAGTCTCAATATCGATTATGGGCTACACTTGAATCGTGCAGATAATTCGTCATTTAAGAATCCACTATCTATTGGTGTCGATATTGAAACTGGAGGACATGTCTTTCAATTGCACTTTACCAACGCGCAAGCGGCTTTCGAAAATGGTTTCTTAGGTCAAGCCAGTGGCGACTGGAGTGAAGGCGTGATTTTCTTTGGGTTTAACTTGAGTAGAACTTTTAATTTTTAGGATACCGACCGTACTTAAAAGCAGCATAAAATATCAATCCCTGCTGAAATACGGGGATTTTTCTCTGGCGACTTCGGTGATAAAGTATTTCGTGTCTCCCCAGAAAGAAAAAGTGCCATAACGTTCCACATAGGTTAGTTTTACGTAATATCCTTGATATTCTTGAAGCTTTTCGATAACCTCTTTTTTACTGTCGAGTACCGAAAAACTGAATATTTGAGCCCCTGACATCCCTTGGCTGATTTCTCCTTCCCATGTTTTGAAAATAATACCCTTATTGGAAACCTTTATAAGTTCGCCAGAACGAGTTCCTACGCTATAGGGTACATAATAGATAAATGCGTACCATGCCGCAGCGAGTAAAAAAATAACCAATAAAGAAATGCCTAATACTTTTTTCATAATACGGGAATTATTCTTCTAGTGATAAGGTGTCATCCTCTGTAGCGCGTTGTACCAATTTTTCATTGAGATGTTTCTTCTGTTTGATTCCTAGCTTCTTTAGGCTTTCGACCTTTTTTATAAGATTTCCTTGTCCTGTGAGCTTTTTCATGGTGCCATCATAACTACCCTGAACGGTACGGAGTTGGTTTCCGACCTTGATAAGGTCTTCGGTAAGGTTTACAAACTGATCATATAATCGTCCCGCCTGTGTCGCAATCTCTAGCGCATTTTGCTGCTGCTTCTCATTGTTCCACATAGAATCAATAGTACGCAGGGTAGCAAGTAGCGTTGCAGGAGTTACAATCACAATATTCTTTTCAAATGCCTGATTGTAAAGCTGGTTGTCAGTATTGATGGCTATCGCAAATGCTGGCTCAATAGGGATAAAGAGAAGTACAAAATCAGGACTTTCTATTTGATATAAATCATGATAATTCTTTTCGCCTAACTGCTGCACATGTCGCTTTAAGGACTGCACATGTTCGCTCAATGCCTGTGTTCTTAATACATCATCCTCTTCATTCATATAGCGCTCATACGCCACTAAGGATACTTTACTATCGACAATCATTTTTTTGTTGTCTGGTAAATGGATCACCACATCTGGAAGTACCCGACTTCCATCTTCGGTGGTAAAGCTTTGCTGTACGAAATATTCTCGACCTTTTTCTAGACCAGATTTTTCTAGAACACGTTCCAATACTAGCTCTCCCCAGTTTCCTTGGATTTTACTATCTCCTTTGAGTGCTTTGGTAAGATTGGTGGCTTCCTTAGACATTTGTTCGTTCAACGCAGTAAGACCCTTGATTTGCTCTCTCAGAGCGGCGGTTCTGTCAATGGCTTCTTTATTAGTGTCCTCTACTTTTTTCTCAAATTGGTCAATTTTCTCCTTGAATGGCTTCAAAATATGATCTAATTTCTCAGCGTTTTGAAGCGTAAATTTATTTGTCTTTTCTTCTAAGATTTTATTTGCAACTAATTCAAAATCTTTGGTAAATTTTTGCTGAAGTTGCTCAAGTTCACCGCTCTTTTCTTCAATACGTTCTTCCAAATTCTCAAAGGCTACATTGCGTGCTGTGAGCTCGTTTTGAAAAAAATCTTTCTCTTTACGTATGGATTCAATCTGTGTAGCACTCTCTTCTCTCAACTGCTGTGTTTGGGATTCCGCTTTCGCGAAAGCGCGCTTCATCTCCTCCAATTTTAAACCTTCTTGATGTAGACGCTCATTCAAACCCCCGAGTTCGCTTTTCTTTTTTAGAGTACTAAAAAGAATGCCTAAAATGGCGCCAATAATGGTAAAAACCAATCCAACAAGGAGATATATAAGGGTAGTGCTCATGTGTTTTAGTGCGTTGTTTTTTAGACGATTGCCTTGCTGATTTTAAATCGGCATATGGGTCAATTCAATTTTTAAATGCGTAGCTGAGATTGTAAAGATAAAAAGATATCCGCCCGAAATCGTGTCAGAGGAAGCTTAATTCTCCACAAAAAATCGACCTAGCGTCCGATCAAAACGAATCGTGTCCTCTGGAAACATACGATCAAAAACGCCATCTTCTATCAGCTTTTTGGGTGTGTTTAGTATCGCTTTTCCATCTTGTAATACAATCATATGATCACAAAGCGGAATGGCATGCTCAATATCATGGGTAGAAAAAAGGATCGTTTTATCTTGGGTTTTTGCGATGTATGTAAGGAGTTTAAGCAGTGAGGCTTTGTGGTGTAAATCAAGATGGGTGAGGGGTTCGTCCATGAAGATCAATGGGGTGTCTTGTGCAAGTGCACGCGCAATTAAAACACGTTGTAATTGTCCGTCACTCAACGCATAACAAGGACGGTCTTTCAATACCTCACAATTAGTGGCTTCTAAGGCCTTAGCGATGATCGCTACGTCGTTAGGGGTTAATGTTCCTAACCAATTGGTGTAGGGTTGCCTCCCTAGAGCAACGAGTTCAAAAACTGTTAAATTTTTTGAAATCATTTGTCCTGTTAATACTACGCTCAATTCTTGAGCGAGCGCTTCAGGGGTATAAGTTTCGATGCCTTTAGCGCCCATAAGAATGCCTCCAGAAATAGGCGTTTGTAAACCTGCTAACGTACGCAGCAATGTTGATTTACCAGCTCCATTTATTCCAATCAGTCCAACGAGCTGTCCAGCTTCTAACTGCAGATGAATATCTGACACTACGGTCGTATTCTTTTTCTTAGCGATATATCCAATACAAAGCTTGTCGGTTGCCAAAACAATATGTGGAGTCTTTACGCTCATCTAGAAAAGGAGTTTCTTCTTTCGTATTAATAACCAAATAACCACAGGCGCACCCACCAAAGCGGTGATGGCATTGATGGGTAGTTTGTATTCACTAAACGGAACCTGAGCCACGGTATCGCAGAGGAGCATTAAAATGGCGCCGCCCAGCATGACCGCAGGTAAAAGAACTCGATGATTGGACGTAGGAATGATTTGTCGTATCAAATGCGGTACCGCCAAACCAATAAAAGCAATGGGTCCTGCAAATGCTGTGATGCTTCCCGCGAGCACACTGGTCGCTAGGATGATCAATAATCGACTACGGGTGTGTCTGATACCTACCGTTTTCGCGTAAGCGTCTCCTAAAAGAAGGGCATTTAACGATTTTATAGAAAATATAGCCATGAGCGTACCCACTAAAGAACACCCCACTAAAATATAAACTTCCGGCCATGAAAGGTCGCCTAGACTGCCATAGGACCAGAAAATGTATTGCTGTAATTCTTCTGCTTTACTGAAGTAGGCAAGGACGCTTACCACCGCTCCTGTCAAACTGCCCACCATTAACCCAATGATCAATAGTGTCATGGTATCTCGTACCCGTTTGGCGGCAGCCAGCACCATTAATAACACGCAAAAACTCCCCACACTCGCCGCGAGAATAAGTCCCCAACGACCAAAAGTTCCAGCAACTGTAAAACCTAAAATAGTTCCTCCCAAAATATAGGTAGCAACGCCTAAGCTCGCTCCACTGCTAATCCCCAAAACATAGGGCCCTGCCAACGGATTCCGAAATAGGGTTTGCATTAGTAGTCCCGATATGGCCAAACCACTACCCGCTAGCATAGCAGTAATAGCTTTTGGTAAGCGGTAAATAGTAATGATGTCATGCCATGTTTCTTTTGCAGGCGTGCCTCCCGTCAAACTGATCATGATGTCTTTGATAGGAACGACCACAGATCCCAAGGATATATTGAGCAGCAGACAAACAACGAGCAGTACGCCGAGCCAAGCAAAAGTGCGTGTATGTGATGAACTAGTCTCCAAGTGGCGTAAAGAAGTAAGGGGTGTAGTCTGGTAACAGCGTAGGATGTAAATAATGTACAATATCCTTTAATACAAGATCAGGTCGATTGGGAGCGAGTTCGTAATACAACATGCCTCCAGTCTCTCCTTTTTTTGTAGCGAAGGTGTATACTTTTTTATTTTGAAAGGCATCAAAGCTTGCGTAGATGGCATGATCATTTTCTAGTTTTGAATAGCTGCTGTATTGGCCTGGAGCGATCCAGAAATCGGCAGTATGGCCTTTTTCTAATACTGATTCAATACTTAAAGCAATACTTCCTGTGCCTTTACTTTCAGACCAAAGATAATTGCCGCCCGCGTCTGCGATGAGTTTTGCGGGCCAACTCTCCCCATGTGGTAAATACCAAACATCCTTGTACATCGCGCCACTTAAGACCGTGGGTTTCAAAGCTACATTGGCAACCAGCGCCTTGGTGCTTTCATATTGATGTACAATCTCGTTAAAGATCGAGTCGGCTTTGGTTTCTTGATCGTACAACACACCAAAAAATTTAATCCATTCTGCTTTTCCTAAAGGATCTTTCTCCACCCAATCGCCATTGTAAAGAACAGAAATGCCTGCTTTTTCTAGCGAATTCAGAGATTTGTTTTGGCCATCAACACCAAAACCTACAACCACATCTGGATTGAGTTCGATAGCGACTTCTGTATTTAAAGATTCATTTTGACCTAATTCTTTCACGGCTCCTTGACGGATCAAGGCGCGTGTTTTTTTACTGGACACATAATCTAAGTTTGGAAAGCCGGTCAAGGTGTTTTCAACGCCCAGCATTTCAAGGGAGGGAATATGTGTGGTTGAGGTGACTACAATGGATTGAATAGGAATCTCTAGAACTGTCTGAGTATATTTTTTTTGGATATCTTCTTTACGCTTTCGCGAAAGCGTACGGGCTACCAATACATATGGATAGCTAACGTCTGAACCAGGAAAAGCA
>JBLHXM010000069.1:0-18604 GCA_047630395.1 Dokdonia sp. | reverse complement strand
GATATGGCTAAAATTGGAGATATAGATGTTGGAGATTTTCCATTGTTGCTTGCCCCTATGGAGGATGTGAGTGATCCACCGTTTCGTGCATTGTGTAAAGAACAAGGCGCCGATGTGGTGTATACGGAGTTTATCTCTAGTGAAGGCTTGATACGTGATGCTGCTAAAAGTGTCATGAAGTTGGATATTTATGAAAAAGAACGTCCTGTAGGGATTCAGATCTTTGGAGCCAACCTCGATTCTATGCTTAAAAGTGTGGAGATCGTGGAGGCGAGTGGCCCCGATATTATTGATATTAATTTTGGATGTCCTGTAAAGAAAGTGGTCTCTAAAGGAGCTGGTGCCGGTATCTTGAAGGATATTGATTTGATGGTAAGTCTTACCAAAGCTATGGTAGAGCATACCAACCTTCCTATTACCGTCAAAACAAGACTTGGCTGGGATCATGATAGCATTAGAATTGTTGAGGTCGCAGAGCGCTTACAAGATGTAGGCTGTGCTGCAATTTCTATTCACGGCCGTACGCGGGCTCAAATGTATAAGGGAGATGCCGATTGGGGGTCTATTGCTGAGGTAAAAAACAATCCTCGTATGCATATTCCAGTTTTCGGAAATGGCGATGTTAATACGCCTGAGCGGGCTGTTGAAATGAGAGATAAGTATGGATTGGATGGCGCTATGATTGGAAGAGCAAGTATAGGATATCCTTGGTTTTTCAATGAAGTGAAGCATTTTATGGCAACGGGAACACATAAGGCGCAACCAACCTTAGAAGAACGCGTGACGGCTGCCCGTAGGCATCTTGAAATGGCGATTGCCTGGAAAGGAGAGGTCTTGGGTGTGTTTGAAACTCGGAGGCATTATACCAATTACTTTAGGGGGATTCCTCATTTTAAGGAGTATCGTATGAAACTGGTGACAAGTGATCACAGTGAGGATGTATTCGCTGCCATGGATGTTATCGAAAAGGAGTTTGCAGGCTATACCTTCGTTTAGTAAGTGCTATAAATTATCAATCATCTTTTGATTAATTCTACTAGCGGCGAGACGTGCTGCTGTGAGGCCCAGTAATATAATGAGCCCGTAGACGATTACCATATTCATCCATTCAACCTTAATGGGCCATGGTAAGGTAGCTGTAATCATTTTTAACGAGAACTGTTGCTGTAGAAAAGCAATGATGAGCCCTATTGCCATGCCTATGGCTCCTCCTACAATGATGATGAGTGCTCCCTGAAGGAAGAATGTCATTCTAATCTCTTGTAAAGAGGCTCCTAGATCTGATAATGTTTTGATATTTCGTTTCTTGTCTAAGATGCTAATGATCATACTACCTACAAAACTAAAAAGTGCAATGATCAAAATGAGTGTACACACAAAATAGAGCATAAGATTTTCGGTATTGAGCATCTTATGTAATGCGTCATTAAGTTCTGTGCGATTTTTTATGATCATTTCTTGTTGAAACACCTTGGAGAGTTCTTGTCTGATCTGATCTTCTTTTCCTGGATCATCTATTTTAATATCGAGACTACTGATGCGGTCAGCAGAATAGCCAAGTAGTTTTCCCACAAAATCAATATTCCCAAAAATATGATCCTGACTTATTTCTCCTGCCTCAAAAATGCCGCTAGCGACGGCGCTACTAGAACTAAAATCTTGTGTAGGGTCTGTGCTGATGCCTTTACCAGGTTTGGGAACTAATATGGTCATCAAATTACGGTAATCACCTATGCCAATAGACAAGTTGCGTGCCACCCCAGAACCGATGGCGAATTCAGGTTCGCCAACTTCAGGCCATTTTCCCCACTGAATAGTCGTGTCTATAGGATTTACTTTGATGTATTGATTATCGACACCTTTCATATAGGCAAGATGTGTCTTGCCTTTGAATTCGAGATAGGCTCTTTCTTCAATGACTTTGGAGTACTTGGTAAGATTGGGGATTGCTTTGAGTTGTATTTCCTGATCTGCGTCAAAGACAAAGGTTTTACCGCTTGCAGGAAGGACTTTAAGATCAGGGTCAATAACGGAGGTAATGGAAATATTGAATTCCTTGATGCCTGAAAAGCCAGACAATACTACCACAAGGACTGCGGTGACAATAACAATGAGAAAAATGGATACGGACGTAATGATGTTTACGGCGTTTGTGCTGCTCTTAGAGAATAAATAACGTTTTGCAATGTAGAGCGGAAATCCCACTTATGATTTTTTTCTTTTGATAAGTAGGCTTCGGTCTTCGATAGGGTTTTCGGTTCTTTTGAGAGAGTGATCGATGCCGTCAATATATTCTAAGGAGTCATCAATGTAAAATGTCAATTCTGGCATACGTCGCAATTGATGACGGGTGCGTTGCGATATTTGGTGACGGATCGCGGAATTCATTTGTTCAATCTCCTTTAGAATACTAGGAGCTTTGTCATTTGGGAAAATACTCAAATACACTTTTGCAGTAGAAAGATCTGTAGGTACTTTGACCTTTGATACAGAGATAATGATTCCTGTAGTGCCACTGTCGCGCAATGCGGCTTGTAACACTTCTGCAAGGTCTTTCTGGAGTACTCCGGCTACTTTTTTCTGTCTATTTGATTCCATGGGGCAAAAATACGGTTTTTCTGAATTGTGGTACTTTTGTTTTCATATTAAATAGACTGAATAAACACTAAAGTGTATGCCGAGCTATTCAATGTTCGAAAGCATGTACCTCTAATGATAAACAAATACCATGCAAAAAATAGAACATATAGGGATTGCTGTTAAAGATTTGGACGTTTCTAATGATATTTACGCGAAGCTTCTGGGGAAGTCCCACTACAAAATGGAAGAAGTGTTGTCTGAAGGAGTCCGCACTTCGTTTTTTGAAACGGGTCCAAATAAGATTGAACTCCTAGAAGCAACAAATGAAGAGAGTCCAATAGCAAAATTTATTCAGAAGCGCGGAGAAGGGATTCATCATATTGCTTTTGCTGTAGAAAATATTGTGGAGGAAATGGAACGTTTGAAGAATGAGGGCTTTACGCTGTTGAATGAGAAGCCGAAGGAGGGTGCTGATAATAAATGGGTAGCCTTTATACATCCTAAAACTACCTCAGGGGTACTCGTCGAACTCTGTCAAGAAAGAATAGTTAAGGCCAAATAATTTTGGAGACTCCATTAAATGTATTAAATTTGCAGCCGTTTTCGGTCCCATAGCTCAGCTGGTTAGAGCATCTGACTCATAATCAGAGGGTCCTTGGTTCGAGCCCAAGTGGGACCACAGAAACTTAAAAGATCTTCGTTGAAAAACGGAGATTTTTTGTTTTAGGTAGGCTTTGTATTTACAGGAAGGCATTCATTCAAATAGAGAATTAATTGTGTGATGGAAAACCATAGGTGTTAATACATCGTATGTGTTATAAAAGGTATTGGATGTGAAGGCTGATACTTATGTGTTGCGCAAGAACCCAAAAGACGAGAGGATCTTTCTTTTAGTTATTAATAGATGGGGTGCTTAAGCAATATAAAATAAGTATCTTCGCCGCTTCAAATTTTTTAGAACTCGTTTTGTTTTTAATTTTGAACGTAGGGCTTTTTTGCTTTCAGTTGTTGTAGAGAGTAGTGAGACTTTAATTGTGTGGTATAAAACGAGTCTTAGATGGTCGCTTAGTATAAAAAAAGAGCGAGTGAATTATGTTTTTATCGATAAAAGACGTATTTTTGTCGACCAAGAGCACAGCACGATAATAGACGATTAAGTTTGCTTTATCGTTTAATTGGTAGACTTAGTGGTTGTACATTTGCATTGTTTATGAGCCCCTTAATAAAAAAAATAGTATTTAGTTTCATCCTCTTGTTGGCAAATATTTCGGTATTTGCGCAACAAACGGCTAAACCCCCCGCGCCACAGAGAACTCCTCCTGTAGGTCTTCCTATGCCTATTGATGGTGGGGTATTTTTGTTACTTGTGTTGGGTGCTGCGCTGGGAATTTGGTTCTACGTCAAAAAGAATAAACTGGCAAAAGCTATCTAGTATCCTGCAGTAATCCGCTTCACATATTTTCCGATAACATCAAATTCTAAATTTACTTCAGTTCCTTTTTTGAAGTTTTTGAACCCTGTATGCTCAAAAGTGTATGGAATTATTGCAACACTAAAACCGCCTTCAAAAGAATCCACGACTGTAAGGCTTACACCGTTAATCGTTATTGAGCCCTTCTCTATAGTGACATTACCTAATGTTGTGTCGTAGGTAAAAGTATAGCGCCAACTCCCGTTTTCATCCTCCACAGAGGTACATACGCCTGTTTGGTCTACGTGTCCTTGGACAATGTGACCATCAAGTCTGGCGCCTAGAATCATTGCTCGCTCTAGGTTGACAATATCGCCAACACTCAGTTGGTTGAGGTTGGTTTTTACAAGAGTTTCCTGGATAGCGGTAACAGTGTAGGTGTTATTGCCTAGTGCGACCACAGTCAGGCATACGCCGTTATGCGCAAGGCTTTGGTCTATTTTAAGTTGAGAAGTTAGCGCGCTGCGTAAGGTAAAATGAACGTTTTCCTGATCCTGGTCCACAGCAATCACATTCCCTAAGTCTTCAATAATTCCTGTAAACATGAATGTATTTAAATTGGTTACTTTTGTGTTGTAAAAATACGAAACCTCAGGGAGCAAGCTATGAAGAAAGATCAAAACATAAGAGTGGGTATATCTATTGGAGATCCTAACGGAATTGGAATGGAGGTCATTTTGAAAACTTTTGAGGATCCTATGATGATGGATTTTTGTACGCCTATTATTTTTGGTGCTGTAAAGACTTTGTCATTTGTAAAGAAGGCATTGTCTTTAGATGTCAATTTGCATGGTATTGACGCTTTCGCGAAAGCGATTGATGGTAAAATCAATGTATTGAACATTGTTAAGGAAGCTCCAGAAGTTGTTTTTGGTGAAGAGACTAAAGAAGCAGGTGCCTTTGCGGTGCAGTCATTTACAGCGGCTGTAAGCGCTTTGAAAGAGGGAGGTATTGATGTTTTGGTGACCGCTCCAATACACAAATCAAATATCCAAAGTGATGATTTTAAGTTCCCGGGCCATACAGACTATCTTGCGCAAGAGTTGGAAGGTGATGCCATGATGCTCATGGTCACAGATACCTTGAAGGTTGGTTTGCTAACTGATCATTTGCCTGTAAAGGATGTTGCGTCTTCCATTACGCCAGAGTTAATCGTTAAAAAAGTAGATGTGCTTTATGATGCACTTCAGAAAGATTTTGGTATTCGTAAACCTAAAATTGCGTTATTGGGGATTAATCCACATGTGGGTGATAATGGTGTTATAGGGGATGAAGACGATACTGTACTTATTCCTACTTTGGAAAAAATACGAGCTACTGGGAAAGTCGTATATGGTCCATATGCCGCCGATAGCTTCTTTGGCTCTGGTAATTACAAGAATTTTGATGCGATCCTTGCAGCATACCATGATCAAGGGCTTATTCCTTTTAAGACCTTAGCTTTTGGCAAGGGTGTTAATTATACAGCAGGTTTAGACAAGATTCGTACCTCTCCAGATCATGGAACGGCCTTTGGAATTGCAGGGAAGGGGGAGGCAGACGCAGGTTCGTTTAGAGAAGCACTGTATGGTGCAATTAGTATTTATAAGCATCGGAAAGAGTTTGAGTTGCTTACAAAAAATGTACTAAAAGTGAGTATAAGAAAGCCTGGAGGAAGAGGGAGACAGGGGAGAAACTAGGGCTGAGGAGAGGTGTAATATTTCTCAAAAAAAATATATTAACGGGATGTTTGTAGTTAAGAATTTTATGTATCTTTGCGCCCTCCTAACGGGTGATGTATGAAAGATTTGAAACTATTTACAATACAGTATGTAGGTTTAAAAGAGGGAGCACATCGGTTTGATTATAATATTGACCGATCGTTCTTTGAGTATTTTGACTATGAAGATTTTAATGCCTCTTCGGTAAATATTGCAATGGATTTTGTTAAAAAATCTACCTTAATGGAATTGCATTTTGAAGCGAGTGGGTCAGTCAATGTAAATTGCGATGTGACTAATGAGCCGTTTGATGAACCCATCAACGCGTCTTTTGATCTCGTTGTCAATTTTGGAAATGACTATAATAATGAGAATGAGGAGCTATTAATACTTCCCTACGGAGAGTATGAAATAAATGTAGCTCATTATATATATGAACTTATCGTGTTGGCTGTGCCAAGTAAAAGGGTACATCCAGGCGTTGCCGACGGCACATTGAAATCAGATATATTGGATAAACTCGAAGAGTTGAGTATTCCAAGTCAAGATATCAATGAAGAGCATGAAGGTGTAGAGACTGATACGGATCCTAGATGGGATTCATTAAAAAAACTATTAACAGATAAATAAGAGTACGTAATGGCACATCCTAAGAGAAAAATCTCGAAAACAAGAAGAGATAAAAGAAGAACACATTACAAAGCTGCTATACCTCAAATCGCTGTGGATCCAACAACTGGTGAAGCGCACCTTTATCATAGAGCTCATTGGTTCGAAGGTAAATTGTATTACAGAGGACAAGTAGTTATTGATAGAGCTGGAGACGAGGCTGAAGCCTAAACGTCTAAAGTCACCGATATATAAAAGCGCTCACTAGTTGAGCGCTTTTTTTTATGAACATTTGGCGCAAAAAAAGTTAATTATGAACTCGTATTGCACAATTTTTAGTACTTTTCGGCGCATTTTGAGTTATTTTTAACTGAAAATGGCCAAAACCTAACTGAAACAAATGAATAAAATCTCAGCGGCAATTACAGCTGTAGGGGCATATGTTCCTGACTATGTGTTAACCAACCAGATACTGGCTACTATGGTTGACACAAACGATGAGTGGATCACGTCGCGCACTGGTATTAAGGAGCGACGTATCCTTAAAGACCCTGGAAAGGGGTCCTCCTTTATGGCTATTAAGGCCGCCCAAGATCTTTTGGAAAAAAGAAACTTGGATCCCACAGAAATTGATCTCGTTATTGTCGCAACAGCAACTCCCGATATGCCAGTGGCGTCAACGGCGGTGTATACCGCCACTCAAATAGGCGCTGTAAACGCATTTGCTTTTGACCTTTCAGCAGCTTGCTCGAGTTTTCTTTATGGGATGTCAACGGCAGCTAGCTATATCGAGTCGGGGCGTTATAAAAAAATACTACTCATAGGGGCAGATAAAATGTCCTCTATTATTGACTATACAGACAGGACCACCTGCATTATCTTTGGCGATGGTGCAGGTGCTGTTCTTTTTGAGCCTAATGAAGAAGGATTTGGGTTGCAAGATGAGTATCTTCGATCTGATGGTATTGGCCGTGAATTCTTGAAAATAGATGCTGGAGGTTCCATCCTCCCGTCATCGGAAGTTACGGTTGCAAACAAGCAGCATTATGTTTTTCAAGATGGGCGTACTGTATTTAAATTTGCTGTATCAAATATGGCGGATGTTAGTGCTAAAATTATGAAACGAAATAATTTAACAAATGACGATGTGAATTATTTGATCGCACACCAGGCTAATAAAAGAATTATTGATGCCACAGCGAAACGTATGGAGTTGGACGAAGAAAAAGTCTTGATGAATATACAACGCTATGGAAATACGACATCTGCAACCTTACCATTGCTGATGAGTGACTATGAAACCAAACTAAAAAAAGGAGATAATATCGTTTTTGCTGCCTTTGGTGGTGGATTCACTTGGGGTTCGATTTACCTTAAGTGGGCATATAACTCCTAATAGATTACCTAAACTGACTAATTCAAACACCTATGGATTTAAAAGAAATTCAAAACCTAATTAGATTTGTGGCAAAGTCCGGCGCTAGTGAAGTAAAGCTAGAAATGGACGATGTGAAGATTACTATTAAAACGGGTGCTGAAGAAGAAAAAGGTGCCACAACCTATCTTCAGCATATGCCTGCGATGTCTCAAATGGCTCCAGCACCTGCTGCTTCAGCACCTGCTGCTGAAGCAACTGTTCCAGCTGCGCCAGCTGAGGATGAAAACTCAAAATATATAACGATTAAGTCGCCAATCATTGGTACTTTTTATCGTAAATCTTCTCCAGATAAACCAGCATTTGTCGAAGTAGGAAAGAGTATTTCTGAAGGAGATGTACTCTGTGTGATCGAAGCGATGAAATTATTTAACGAAATCGAAAGTGAGGTATCAGGTACCATCGTTAAAGTATTGGTAGATGATTCTTCTCCGGTAGAATTTGATCAACCATTATTCTTAGTTGATCCGTCATAATCCCTAGCGGGTATTTTATAATTAGTAGGAATAAGCGACTAAACGGTCGTGGTTGTGTCTGAGTACGTATAAAGTACAAATTTCCAATGTGCCTCTAAACAGGCTTCCTACCTTAAATTGAACACTTATGTTTAAGAAGATACTTATAGCTAATAGAGGAGAAATCGCCCTACGCGTCATTCGTACATGTAGAGAGATGGGCATCAAAACAGTGGCTGTATACTCTACCGCCGACCGTGAAAGCCTTCATGTGAAATTTGCAGATGAAGCCGTTTGTATAGGCCCTCCGCCAAGTAACGAGTCTTACCTCAAAATGGCCAATATTATTGCGGCTGCTGAAATTACAAATGCAGATGCCATCCACCCTGGATATGGTTTCTTATCTGAGAACGCCAAGTTTTCCAAAATCTGTGAAGAGCACGATATTAAGTTTATTGGAGCTTCTCCTGAAATGATCAACCGTATGGGGGATAAGGCGAGCGCTAAAGAAACAATGAAAGCAGCTGGTGTGCCTTGTGTGCCTGGTTCTGAAGGGATTATTGAAGATTTCGCTGAATGTAAAAAATTAGCCGTAGAAGTAGGCTATCCCGTAATGCTTAAAGCAACTGCCGGTGGTGGTGGAAAAGGGATGCGTGCTGTTTGGAAAAAAGAAGATCTACTGAAAGCGTGGGATGATGCACGTCAAGAAGCAAAAACATCCTTTGGTAACGATGCAATGTACATGGAGAAGCTTATCGAAGAGCCTCGCCATATTGAAATTCAAATCGTAGGGGACAGTAACGGAAAAGCATGTCATCTTTCAGAACGTGATTGTTCGATTCAACGTCGCCACCAGAAACTGACAGAAGAGACTCCATCTCCATTTATGACTGATAAGCTGCGAAAAGATATGGGGCTTTCTGCCGTGCGCGCTGCCGAATTTATCAAATACGAAGGAGCTGGTACCGTTGAATTTTTGGTGGATAAAAATCGCAACTTTTATTTCATGGAGATGAATACACGGATTCAAGTAGAGCACCCTATTACAGAACAGGTAGTGGATTACGATTTGATTCGTGAGCAGATTTTGGTCGCCGCTGGCGTGCCAATTTCCGGAAAGAATTATTTTCCACAATTACATTCTATAGAATGTCGAATCAATGCAGAAGATCCTTATAATGATTTTAGACCTTCTCCAGGACGTATCACAAATTTACACGCTCCCGGTGGACACGGTGTGCGTATCGATACCCATGTGTATAGTGGTTATATGATCCCACCGAATTACGACAGTATGATAGCCAAATTGATTACGACAGCTCAAACACGAGACGAGGCAATCAATAAGATGAAAAGAGCCCTTGATGAGTTCGTTATCGAAGGAATCAACACAACGATTCCTTTCCACAGACAATTGATGGATCATCCAGATTATATATCTGGTAATTACACCACCAAGTTTATGGAAGACTTTGTAATGGAAGCTCCTACAGAATAATTCAAAAAACTCTCAATAATCCTATTGAGAGTTTTTTTTTCATCCTAAGAATGATAAATCTACAATATTGGTTTCCTTACTGGTGGACAGCGCAATATGACTCTGTACATTCCCCAAATAAGGAAGAAGTGTCAGTTTCGTGATGATAAATTTTTCGTATGCCTCAATGTCCTCAACAACTAGCTTTAATAAATAGTCAAAACCTCCACTTACACGATGACATTCCACAACTTCGGGAAAGTCATTGATCTCCTTGACAAATTTTTCAAGATAACTGCGCGTGTGACCCTGCAAGGATATCGCAATAAATACGGTTTGTTTCAATCCTAACTTTTTGTGATTCAATAGGGCTGTGTAATTTGAGATGTACCCTTCTTTTTCCAATTTCTTAATGCGTTCAAAAACTGGAGTGTTGGAAAGGCCAAGGCTTTCAGCCATACTTTTTACCGTTCTATTTGAATTTGATTGCAACAGTTTCAGAATCGAAATGTCAGTGGGATCTAGTTTCATAGGCTACTATTTTACTTATTGTGAGTGGTCAAGAAAGTGTTTAAAGAATAAAAATACGTTATTATATGTAAATTTAGTATTTTATTCTGTTACTGAGGTTATAAGTAGTCGTATCGAACAGTGTGGGTCTTCTTTTTGTTATTTTTACATTTACACACATAACTAATCCCAAATGTCTATAACCCCCCTCAACATGCCCAAAATGGGCGAAAGTATTACTGAAGGTACCATCCTTGCTTGGTTGGTTCCTGAAGGTCAATCCTTTGATGAAGGAGATATTCTTGTAGAAGTAGCCACTGATAAAGTAGATAATGAAATTCCAGCTCCATCGGCGGGTATTATGGTGAAGCATCTTTATGGGCCCAACAGCGTGGTGCCAGTAGGTGTTGCCATCGCTGAGTATGAAGCGTCGGAAAGTGTAGTGACAATTGCGAAGTCAATAGATCCGTCTACTGAAAAAAAATCCACCCCCAGTACGAAGGCACTGGTAAAACAGACAGCCTCGAAATCCCCGTCGAATAGCCAAGCTACGACTGCCACTTTCACGGCAAACGAAGATCTTTTTGTGAGTCCGCTAGTGGATAGTATCGCACGAAAGCACCACATCTCTTACGCGGAGCTTGCGCGTATTTCCGGAACTGGAAAAGAGGGTCGATTGCGCAAAAGTGATGTCAGTTTGTATATCGAAAGTGGACGGCCTTTTCAGTTTTCACAACCAGCAGCACAACCCGATCCAACCGCATACCGAATTCCACAGTTGAACCTTGATAAAGGAGCCGGGAAGGTGGTTAAAATGGATCGCATGCGTCAGATGATCGCAGATCATATGGTGTATAGTAAACATACGAGTCCGCACGTGACGGCCTATGTCGAAGCCGACCTAACCGAAATGGTGGCATGGCGAACTGCAAATAAGATTCCTTTTTTAGAGAAACACGGCCAAAAATTAACGTTCACCCCCTTATTTGTGGAAGCTGTCGCGAAAGCTGTTGCCGATTTTCCACTCATCAATGTGTCTGTAGATGGCAAGAATATCATCGTCAAGGAAGATGTCAATATCGGAATGGCGACGGCCTTACCTTCTGGAAATCTAATTGTGCCTGTTGTCAAGAATGCCGATCAGAAGAGCTTGGTAGAGATCGCAACTGAGGTTAATCGTTTGTCTGGCTTAGCGCGTGAAAATAAATTGAAAGGGGATGACATACAGGGAGGCACCTTTACGATTAGTAACGTGGGCACCTTTGGTAGCATCATGGGAACGCCTATTATCAATCAGCCAGAGGCAGCCATTCTCGCCACGGGAATTATTAAAAAACGTGCTGAAGTAATGGAGCGCCCGGAAGGAGATACCATTGAAATTCGCCAGATGATGTACCTCTCCTTGAGTTTCGATCACCGTATCGTAGATGGATATCTAGGAGGAAGTTTCCTAAGACGCATCGCCGACTATTTAGAGCAATTCGATACTAAACGCGGTATTTAGATATATAGTTTGCATCTCAAAAACTGAGTGTGCAAAGAACCTCGTATAAAACAATTTTAATCATGAATATTAGCATACGAAAAACAGAAAATTCGAGATTAGAACAGATTGATTTTGAAAACATCCCATTAGGTCGCACATTTACAGACCATATGTTTATTTGTGAATATAGCGACGGACAGTGGCAAAACCCACGGGTGGAGCCTCTAGAGTTGATTCCAACGCATCCAGCAGCGATGGCTTTGCATTATGGGCAAGCTATTTTTGAAGGCATGAAGAGTACGCTTTCGCGAAAGCGTGAACCGTTGCTTTTTCGTCCTTATGATAATGCGATCCGCTTGAATGCAAGCGCGGAGCGTATGGGGATGCCCGCTTTTCCTGAGCAACTTTTTGTGGATGGATTGAAAGCATTGGTGGATGTCGAGCGCGGTTGGATTCCTCCCGTCGATGGAAGCGCCCTTTATTTACGCCCTTTTATGTATGCCGATGAACCGTTTATCGGAATGCGTGCTGCATCAAGTTTTAAATTTATCATTATCGCTTCCCCTGCAGGCCCTTTCTTTAGTAAGCCTATAAAATTATGGGCAGAAAGAAACTATATCCGCGCAGCAGCTGGTGGCACTGGAGAAGCGAAAGCTGCGGGTAATTATGCAGCTGCTATTCGCCCTACAGAAATTGCCAAATCCAAAGGCTATGATCAAGTATTATGGCTAGATGCTAATGAACATAAGTACATTCAGGAAGTGGGAACGATGAACATCTTCTTTAAGGTTTCTGGGGAGTTTATTACGCCTCCCTTGGATGGATCCGTACTCCATGGAATCACACGTAAAAGTGTCATCGACCTCTTAATACACAAAGGTTTTGAAGTGACGGAACGTGCCATCACCATTGATGAAATTCAAGAGGCTGCAATAGACGGTAGCTTGGAAGAGGCTTTTGGAACAGGAACAGCCGTAGGAATTGCCTATATCCAAGAAATCGGTTTGGGCGATGAGATCATAAAAGTGTCAGAAACGCATCCAGTAGGATGGGATGTTAACGATACACTTAATGGCATTAAGACTGGGACCGTAGCGGATGTTTTTAACTGGATGATCCCAGTGGAAACCGAAGCGTTTGTTTAATTAAGGTGCTACCTTGGTGTTAATGATTGAAACAAAATGACTCAATACATGATGAAGAAAATATTTTTTGTGCTACTCTTTTTAGTTTTTGCCTTATCAGTGGCTCAAAACGATGCTATTTTTGATAGAATACAGGCCATCAATAGTAATGGAATGACCTTTTACAATATTGATGGGTATACAATTACAAGTCAAACATTGAACTATCCTTTTACTGAAAAAGGCCTAAAAAAAGTGTATCGTAAATATTCCATTAAAAAGAGGCAAACTAAAACCAAAGATGAGCAATTGCCCTATCAGAATTATTATGTGTTCAACAAAGATCAAGTCACAGAGGGCATTGTTCAGAACAACTCATATTACTTTATCGAAAATAAAGACAAACGCATTACGATTATCGTGTTTAGTGCGATCAATAAAAGGAATAAAGAGTTTGAGCGCAACATGATCAAACCTCTCATTGAGGAATCGATCCCCAAAGAGAATTATGCGGCAATGACCATTGATAGTATCAACTTTGCAGGTCGTAAAATCAAATTGGGAAGTAATTGTAACTGGGCCAATGTAAATTCAGTGCAATGTCCTTATTATGGACAAATGAACTGGTCGGTTCACAGGGATCTAGATGATGCAAAGAATACCGTAGAACAACAATTTGAGATTACAAAATCAAGAAAAGATGGAAAAGTGCTTTCCGAGGAGATGGTAGATATCATATTTGAAGGAACTGAAACCAAAGCCAAAAAGGTGATTTATGACTTTACAGGAATTACATCCTTATTAGCAAGTGCTTCGGGTGGGAAAACATTGACTATATATTATGTCGCAGCCGAAGTGAGAGGTAATGCTGTAAGTTGTGTTATGAGTTTTTGGAACAATGATACTTTAACTGAAAATGGACTGGCTCCATTATTGGAAGAGGTGATGACATTGAAAAGTGACTAAGGCATTCAATATACAACTAAGGATATGCGCTTAACTGAAAACAGGGTGTCTCCTTTGAATTTTAAATACGAGCGTTCACAGGTAACTACGCACCCCTAAAGATGAAATCCCAGGCAAACTGGATACTAATTATGAATAAAGAGATACTCAAAAAAGGCTTTCAGAATTTAGTGACAGCAAAGGCAATGACCGAATTGTATGAAGCCAACTTCAAAGCGGTTTCAAAGTATGTACATGCAACGAGTCGCGGCCATGAAGTCATTCAGACAGCGATTGGAATGCAGCTCAAGCCGCAAGATTATGCCTTTCCTTATTACCGTGATGACTCGATGTTATTGGCCATAGGGATGCGTCCTTATGATCTGATGTTGCAAATTTTTGCCAAACGTGATGATCCATTTTCTGGAGGTAGAACCTATTATTCGCATCCGAGTTTAAAGGATGATGATAAGCCAAAAATACCACACCAAAGTTCGGCGACAGGGATGCAGGCCATTCCTGCGACGGGTGTTGCTTTAGGTTTTGCCTATAAAGAAACACTGGGAAGCGACGAAGCGATTGCTGAGCAAGTTCGCAATGACCAGCCTTTTGTGGTATGTTCGTTAGGGGACGCATCTGTCACAGAAGGAGAAATTGCTGAGGCCTTTCAAATGGCAGCATTGAAGCAGTTACCTATCCTCTACCTCGTTCAAGATAATGGCTGGGATATCTCGGCAAATGCTGCCGAAACCCGAGCGCAAGATGCCTTTGAGTATGCAAGAGGATTTAACGGACTCGAAGCAGTAACTATTGACGGGACCGATTTTGAAGAGAGTTATAAAACGCTAGAAACCGTAATACATAAAATACGTACCGAACGCAGGCCGTTTTTGGTGCATGCCAAAGTTCCCTTATTAAATCACCATACTTCTGGTGTTCGCATGGAATGGTATCGTGATGATTTGGAGGAGGCACAGAGTCGAGATCCGTATCCTAAGATGATACAGCTCCTTCTGGATAATGGATATACGCGAGGGGATATAGATGCCATAGAAGCTTTCGCGAAAGCGGAAGTTCAAAAAGATTTTGAAAAAGCACAACAAGCGGAAGATCCAAAACCCGAAGATCTCTTTACGCATGATTTTGCACCCACACCAATCACGGAAGAGAAAGGTGTGCGATCGCCGAAAGATGGAGAGCCAGTTGTAATGGTAGATTGTGCGCTTTTTGCCATTGAAGAACTGATGCGGAAACATCCAGAATGTCTGATGTACGGACAGGATGTAGGAGGGCGACTGGGCGGAGTATTTCGAGAAGCCGCTACCTTGGCACAGAAATTTGGAGATAATAGAGTATTTAATACACCCATTCAAGAGGCTTTTATTGTAGGGTCTACCGTAGGAATGAGTGCCGTTGGCTTGAAGCCCATCGTCGAAGTACAATTTGCCGATTATATCTGGCCAGGGCTGAATCAGCTTTTCACGGAAGTGAGCAGAAGTTGCTACTTAAGTAATGGAAAATGGCCAGTATCTATGATATTGAGAGTGCCTATCGGAGCCTATGGTTCTGGAGGGCCGTATCATTCTTCGTCTGTGGAGAGTATAGTGACCAATATTCGCGGACTTAAAATTGCCTACCCGTCGAATGGCGCCGATCTGAAAGGTTTGATGAAGGCGGCTTATTATGACCCGAATCCAGTAGTTATTCTGGAACACAAAGGGTTGTATTGGTCCAAGGTAAAAGGAACACAAGGCGCAACGTCTATCATGCCAGATGAAGACTACGTGTTGCCGTTTGGAAAAGCATGGGTATTACAAGAAATTTGGAAGAAGGAAGAAGTGGAAACCGTGTCTATCATTACCTATGGAATGGGCGTGCACTGGGCGATGAACGCCAGTGCTGAACTCGGTATGCAAGACCGCATCGAAATCATCGATCTACGAACTTTACATCCATTGGATTATGAAACGGTTTTTAAGTCTGTAAAGAAATGCGGAAAATGTCTCGTGGTTACAGAAGAACCTTCTGATAATGGATTTAGCCGCGGACTCCAAGGGAGGATTCAGGAAGAATGTTTCAGGGAGTTGGATGCACCGGTAATGCTTATTGGTTCAGAAAATATGCCAGCGATTCCTTTGAATAGTATTTTGGAGGAGACGATGATTCCAAGTACACAGAAAGTGAAGGAGAAGATTCAAATATTACTTGATTTTTGAGAAATTGATTGTTTGAATAGTCAGTTTTATGTTTATAAATTGAAAAACGTAGCTAGTATGCACACTGTGGAGATGAAAAAATATGTTCTAATTATTCTAACGCTACTTGCCTTATCATTTGAAACGATAGCTCAAATTCAGATCGATCAATTGGGACTGGATATTGATGGATCTGTTGCGGGTGATCGTTTAGGGTGGTCCGTTAGTCTAAGTTCAGATGGTAATAGGGTTGCTCTGGGCGCTTTTACAGATAATAATGACTTTAGAGGATATGTTAGTGTTTATGAAAATATTCAAGGTGTATGGACTGTTATAGGAGCTCGGATTGATGGTGAGGCAGTCGTAGATCAGTCTGGAATATCCGTTAGTATAAGTGGAGATGGTAAAAGAGTGGCTATAGGTGCAACGGGAAATGATGGAAACGGTAACAATTCAGGGCATGTTCGAGTATATGAAGAGATGTCTGGATCTTGGGTATTGATAGGAGCTGATCTTGATGGAGAGGCAGCAGGAGACCTATCGGGTCGAGCTGTGAGCCTAAGTGAAAGTGGTCACAGAGTTGCTATTGGGGCTACAGGAAGTGACGGAAATGGAAATAATTCAGGTCAAGTTCGCATATATGAAGAGCTATCCGGAGCATGGATATTGGTGGGGGCAGATCTTGATGGAGAGTCGGCTGGAGATCTATCAGGACGAGCGGTAAGTCTTAGTGCTGATGGTAAAAGAGTGGCTATAGGTGCAACGGGAAATGATGGTAATGGGTCTAGTGCAGGAAACGTACGTATTTATGAAGACGTTGCAGGAGTTTGGAGTCAATTGGGGCTAGATATTGATGGAGGGTCAGCCGGAGATCAATCAGGGCATGCAGTAAGTCTTAGTGCTGATGGAGGTAGGGTTGCTATCGGAGCAATAGGCAATGATTCTAATGGGAACAATTCTGGACGCGTTCGTGTATATGAGGATACATCGGGTTCCTGGACACTTATAGGATCTGATATTACAGGAGAAAATACTGATGATGAAATGGGGAGGTCTGTAAGTCTCAGCGCAGATGGTATGCGGGTAGCAGTAGGTGGAAATGGTTATGCAAATAATACGGGACTTGTGCGTATTTATGACATCATTTCTAGCGATTGGTCACAAGTGGGGTCTGATATAATGGGCGAGTCTGAGGGTGATGAATCTGGTTGGTTCGTTAGTTTAAATGGAATTGGAGATATTGTAGTCGTCGGTGCTCCAAACAATGATGGAAATGCACTCGATTCTGGTCAAGCAAGAGTATTTGAGCTATGTAATTTTGTTATAACTTGTCCAGATGATCTGATCTTTTCGGGTAATGACTCTGGCTTTTTTACTATTGAAGACTATACGAGCTTTATAATGTATGACTGTGCTTCTTCTTCAGGCATTGGTTTTACTCAAAACCCACCGATTGGAACAGTGGTAAATGATCCAAGCACAACTACAGTTACAGTTACAGCTACAGATGCTGCAGGAAACGTTAGTGTATGTATGTTTGATGTTTTGGTAGATGGGACATTGAGTGTTGATGACACACTCTTTAACAACGCCTCTATTAGCATGTATCCAAACCCTACAAATGGGACATTGAACATTGCAGCTGGAAATACAACTATTGATAAAGTAGAAGTATATGATCTAGCTGGACGTTTAGTGAAGCGTGTGTCTTTTGATACAAATAACTATCAGTTTAGCTTTAACGATATAGATGCTTCTGTATATCTAGTACAGATCTATAGTGGATCTAATGTGGTTGTAAAAAGAGTGATTAAGAACTAATCATTTCTACATAGATTTTCAAAGGGAAGATGTTCATTCATCTTCCCTTTTTTTTGTTTTCATTGGTGAAAAGTAAATTTATTTGCATATCCGTTTAGTTTACAGTCGCTGTAATGCTTGCTATTACTAGCCTGTCAAATATCTTGTCTCCAAAATATCGTCTATTGAGCTTATAAATGAACTCATTGAGATATAATTGGAGGTATTTCTTCTTTATTTTATGAAATTTTTGAAGATCTCTCTTAGCATTCCCGATAGCAATGTGTACCCATTTTAGCGTCTCTTTAGTTGTCTTTTCGTTTGATTTTTCAGTGATATGTATATGAACATAATCTGCTATGTTAAGGTATGACGTGCTTTTATCAGAAAAGACGATAGAATCTTCTCCATTAATTGCATTCTTAATTGTATCATCGGTTCCATCTGCTTTATGGTTTTCGAGAACTTTTGCTTTAAAATAACGACATTGACGATCTACCCTGCCTGTTTCCAAATTCTCTAAAACTGTGCTTTCAGCCATTATCATGACATTTGACTTTGTCTTACTCCCACGTCCAGCCTTTTGAGTGTTAAGCTCTTCTTGCGATGCCTCAACGGTAAAGTAACCTTCGTCTGCCTCAATCATTCCTTCAAGAGTGTAACTATCGTCTCGCTTTCCCATAGCTACTCTTATTTTGTGTGTCATTGCCCATACAGGCTCATAACGTTTTAACCCCAACTGACGCTGGATTTCTTTTGCAGAAAAGCCCTTTTTAGTAACACTCATTAAACAGAATGTTTTGTACCAAACCATAAA
>JBLHXM010000068.1:0-18938 GCA_047630395.1 Dokdonia sp. | reverse complement strand
AAAAAATACCCGCGGAACAGTATTTTTCTAAAAAATGGGAAGCCATTGATTTACATCAGGTAACTGAATATCCATACCCTGAAGCTTGTAAGGATTTGATAGCACGGGAGGCCATAAAAAAATGCTTCGAACGAGAAATCAAGAGTATCTTTTATAATTCCTTAGAGAAGAGTCCCTTATTGGTTACGACGGCTGTGGATGATACTTTATGGATTGATATGATCGTAAATGAGAAAGGAAGCCTGTGTATAGATAGTATTCGAATGCAACAAAGCACGCGTAAAGAACTACCGTTGCTGGAGCCCTATGTATTTCAGACGGCGATGGATATGCCCACATTAGAGCCCGCTACCCTAGAAGGAACTCCCGTTAAAGTAAAGTTTCGCTTACCTGTGATCCTGAAAGTAGATTAAAGGATAAACTTATAGCCAAGGCTTGCATCTACCGGAAATTCACCATTATCATCAATAACAAAAGAAAAGGCATCATGATAGTTCAAGGTCAAGAAACCTTTGCCTAAACGAATGTCGGCGCCCAAACCAAAAATGAAAGGCCCTTGAAGATTCGTTCCCTTTTGATCAATAGTAACGGTAGCGCCATCTTCTCCTTCAATAACCAAAGGACCATCCCTTTTGGCCGAAGTGATCGTAACTAGCTTTGTATTTAAATACACGTCAATAGCCTTCGATTTGATAAACTTCAAACGGTGGTTTAAAGAGAATTGTGAGGACTGATAGTCGAAATTATCAGAAGATAAGGTTTGCTTAAATTGAATGACAAAAGCATGGCTAGGCAAGGCAGTAGGATCATAGAGTTCAAAATCAATTCCAAATTGAGGAACAGAAAGATTCTCTGTATTGGTCGTAAATATATTATTAGTCATACCACCAAAAGCTCCCAAACGGTATTCTAGGTCTACCAGTAAACTATTGTCCTCATAGTTGGGATCTACTTGCGTATTATAATCATTGACAAATTTTCGTAAACTTCCCAAAGTGAGTAGTAAGCGGTTGGTGTCGACAGTGGCACCTTTGGTCAATGTTTGTAAAGTGCCTAGGTACTCTGCTTGATATTTCCCCTCAAATTTTGTGTTTTCCAACTCAGTAACTTCATTTCCTTTTTTGATAAAATAGCGGTATTCTTGGGCAATAACATTCCATAATAAAGTCATTGGACCCTCAACTTCAGTTTGAAGTTCGTACGATTGTCCATTAACAGTATAGGTGTTTGTTTGAGCGTTTAAGGTATTCAAACATAGAAATAACCCGCAAAGGCTGAGGAGGATACGTTTCATAAAAGGAGGCTTTGGAAAGCTAAAGGTAACAAAAAAACTATTGCTTAAACCTTCGGCCCTTCCAGGTATAGGAAGTTGTGAAAGCTAAGATGGCCGTCGTCAATGTCACTATAGGGTAGCAAAGGGCAACTAAGGGATACCAAATAAAAACCCTCTGACTTTCTGTAAAACACAACGCCTTCATAATTAATAGTCCGTCAAGCAGATACTTTAAAAGAACGGCGGTGAGAAGGAGCGGTACATTGAAGTTATGGTTTTCGGCTAAAATGGCGTAGACAAGCATACTATAGATAATGAGAGTCGACAAATTACCTAAAAACACAAAGATGCCTACCGCTTTCGCGAAAGCGGAATTAAATCTACTCGCCTTTGCAGCCCAACGTTTCCGTTGACTCACAAGGCCAGTCCAACTTTCTAAGGAGGATGTGCGTACAATGGCCAACGGATTTTTTAAGTAATGCACAGCGTTTGCATTGTACGTCAAAAACTTTTCTAATAGAAACAAATCATCTCCACTGGCCATATGATCGTTGCCTTCAAAGCCTTGTACAGTGTGAAAAACAGCTGTACGATACGCCAAATGTGCTCCATTGGCCATGATAGGATGGCCAAGTCCAAAAGCGCTTATCGTTGCGCCCAACATACTATGTACATCCAAGGTTTCAAAGGCATACAAAAATGATGGGGCCTTTGTTTTTTCCATGAGAGCAATGGGTCCAGCTATCATGTTAGGAGCTTCCTTTTGAATATAGTTATCTAGTACACGAAACCATTTTTCGGGGAGGATACAGTCGGCATCTGTAGTGATCAACCAAGGGTGTGTTGATATGGCGATCGCCGTTCGTATGGCATCTTTTTTTGGAGAACCAGATTGCCGAATATTTTCTAATACCTGAATATGCGTAAGTTGATGTTTCTTGATATACGTTTGTATGAGTTGCACAGAACCATCAGAGGAGGCATCATTAACCATCAAGATTTCGACCTGGGCCACAGGATAGTCTAGAAGGCGTATACTTTTTAAAAGGGCTGGCAAATGTGCTGCTTCATTTCTGAAAGGAATCACAATAGAAAAAGATTGAATCGTCTCTTTAGAGGTGAACTCAAAAAATTTCACACGGCTGTAGCCCACGATGAAAACACCAATAAGCAAAAAGTAGACTAAAAGGAATCCAAGTACGATCATGTAGTCTTCATTTTTTCAGAGGCCGCTGAGGTGTAGGTTAAGACAAAATAGCTCCCAGGAATTATGGGAAGTGCAACATTGAGCAACCACATGATGCCCGTAATAATTAGAATTTCACTTTCATCTGCGGGGGTAAGATCAAAAACGAGTACAGCAACACCTCCGCGTATCACCACATCAAGAAGCTGCATAACAGGCAATAGCGAACTCAAAAGATACATGGTGCTTATAAGACCCATAGAAAGACCATAGCCTAAGTTAATATCAAATAGAAATAATAAAAAGTAAAATTGATGGGCAAAGATGAGGTACTTTACAAAGGCAAGCCCCAAGGCTTTTTGCTTTGTTTCAATGCGAAGAGTTGCCGTAAACTCCTGTATTCGTTGCCATGAAAAACCTTTAAAACTCCATTTTATTCGATTGAGAACCTGCGGAAAGATGAACCATAAAAAAGCAGCGGATAATACACCCAGCACATAGTACCAGCGAAAAGTGGGAAGCAAGGTAAAAATAACAAGGCCCATCCCTATCGTTCCAAATAGTGCGGTGGCAAGCATTTGATACCCATTCCCTAAAAAACTAAGAAATAAGATTTTTTTACGCTGTTTGGGGAGAAAATACATCGCCTTGGTTCCAAAATCACCTATTTTGGCTGGAGTACTGAGCGCACTTACGTGAGCGGCTAAGCTTTGAATTGCAGCAGCTCTTAACGAAGTAATTTGAATCTTTGAAGCAAGTATTTTCCATTTCAATATCTCTAGAGTCCAATTGAAAATAGACAATAATAGTAATATTCCTATATTCCTATATGTAAATATTGAAAGAATGCGAGATCCCATGTTTTCATCGTGAAAGGCCTGCGAATTTTGAAGATATTTTCCAATTACAAAGACGGCAGCACCTACAATCAAAAGTTTGATGAGGACCCTGAGGAATTGTGTAGCTTTGTGAGGTAGCTTGGGCATATCAACAAAGTAACGTAAAAAAGGAGTATTGGCAGACGAAAGAATCATATTAGGTATTGATCCAGGAACGACCATCATGGGATTCGGTCTTATTAGAATAGTGAACAAAAAAATGGAATTCCTTCAAATGAACGAATTACTCCTGTCTAAATACAACGATCCGTACGTTAAACTCAAGCTCATTTTTGAACGCACTATCGAGTTGATCGATACCTATCATCCGGATGAAATTGCGATTGAAGCTCCGTTTTTTGGAAAAAATGTTCAGAGTATGCTTAAGTTAGGAAGAGCTCAAGGGGTAGCTATGGCTGCAGGGTTGAGTAGAGAAGTGCCCATCACTGAATACCTTCCTAAAAAAATAAAAATGGCGATTACTGGAAATGGTAATGCCAGCAAAGAGCAAGTTGCCAAAATGCTCCAGTCGCTTCTCAAACTCAAAACATTACCCAAGAACCTCGATAGTACCGATGGACTGGCAGCGGCAGTATGTCACTTTTATAACTCAGGTAAAATTGAAGTGGGAAAAAGCTACTCTGGATGGGAATCTTTTGTGAAGCAGAATGAAAAAAGGGTAAAAAAGTGAGATCATGGAAGAAAAGGGTATGAGGATCCACTGTAAAAATTGCCAAAACGCTTTTCAAGGAAATTACTGTCCTGACTGTGGGCAGAAGGGAAGTGTTCAAAAAATCACCTTTGGAGACACCTTAACAGATTTTACAGACACTATATTTTCTGTAGATGCCCCCTTGGTCCGTACATTAAAAATGCTTTTTTCGCACCCAGGTGAAATGTTGAGAGAATTCTTGTCAGGAAAACGCAAACGCTACTATAGACCGGTGGCATTTTTTCTCCTCATGACAGTTCTTTATTTATTGATAAGGTCGGTTGTTGGATATGACCCTCTGCTCGAATCTGCGATACGAGTTGAAGGAAGTGCAAATGATCCTGTAGTACAAGCACAGCAAATGATGTTTGACAATATTAATAAGTTTCTTTTCTTTTTTGTCTTCTGGTTTGCCCTACTGCTAAAGCTTTTCTTTTACAAGCAGTATAGTTTAGCCGAGTATTGGGCCGTGTCTTTTTATTTTGTGGGAGTATATATCATTTTGACTACGCTCAATATGTTCTTAGCAGGTTATATCTCTAGCGATTTACAATTCTTAGGCATTTTGTTTATAGGTGTTTATTTTGTTTATGCGCTCTGTTCTTTTTTTAAAACTCCGAAGTGGGCGATTATACTAAAGACCATTTTTATTTATCTTCTTTCAGTGGTTCTGTATTTTATCTCAACCTTTACCTTTTCCTACTTACTTATAGTTATTAAAAATCAGTAATGGCCTCCATATACATACACATACCATTCTGTAAGCAAGCCTGTCATTATTGTGACTTTCACTTCTCAACGTCTATGGGAAAGAAGGAAGCGATGTTGAAAGCAATCGCTAGCGAACTCGAGTTTCGTAAAGCCGAGTTTAGCGATGAGGTGGTGTCCAATATCTATTTTGGTGGCGGAACCCCTTCCGTGCTGGATACAGCAGAAATCAATGCGTTGATTGCAACAGTTTATGAGAATTACACGATTCAAAAAGACCCCGAGATCACATTGGAAGCCAATCCAGATGATCTCACCGAACAAAAAATAGCACAACTGGCAGCTTCGAAAATCAACCGATTGTCTATTGGGGTACAGTCTTTTTTTGAGGAAGATTTGAAGTTGATGAACCGTGCTCATAATGCCCAAGAAGCCTTGGATTGTATTACGCTTTCGCGAAAGCATTTTCCGAATAGTTCCCTCGATCTCATCTACGGTATTCCCGGAATGACAAATGACCGTTGGTCTGCAAATATGGATCAAGCGCTCGCCTTGGAAATCCCACATATCGCGGCATATGCACTGACTGTAGAACCAAAAACAGCCTTGGAGAATTTTATTAAAAAAGGCATCGTTCCTCCTGTGGAAGATGCAGTTGCTCAGGAACATCATGCCATACTTGTGGCCCGCATGGAAGCTGAAGGTTACGTCAACTATGAGTTTAGCAATTTTGCCAAAGAAGGGTTTCACTCTAGAAATAATACGGCCTACTGGAAAGGCGAAAAATATATTGGTATTGGTCCTTCTGCACATAGTTATGACGGCCAACGCCGCGCTTGGAATATCAATAACAATCCAACTTACATCAAATCCATTGTACAAGGAAAACTTCCTCAAGAGGAAGAAACGCTTTCGGCGACAGATCAATACAACGAGTATGTGATGACGCGATTGCGCACTCAAAAGGGCGTTTCGGTGCTGGAGGTTACAGCTCTTTTTGGACATAAAATGAATGAATATCTGCTCAAACAGGCCGAGAAGCATTTGTCAGAACAGTTGTTGTTTCTTGATGGAGATCAACTCGTCGTTACCAAAAAAGGAAAGTTCCTCTCTGATGGTATCGCCGCCGATTTATTTCTTCTCAATTTGAGCTCGTAATGACAGGAATGCCCTTTCATCAGGGTACAACTTTGCGTATCTTTACGAAAAGCACCTATTTTTTTGAAAGCAACGATAACGCACAAAGGCAGCACATTTGCAGTAGATTTGTCAAAACCTATTGATATTTCCATTCCACTTTCGGAGGATACACATCCATCTGCTTGGTACATAGGTAAAGCTATTTTTGAACCTGTAACTGACGGGGATTGGATTGGGAAGGTAAGTGAAGGAGGAGATGTTAACTTTAATACCATTACTTTTAATCCACATGCCCATGGCACGCATACGGAAACCGTTGGTCATATTACAGAAAAGGTGTATTCCATCAATAAACACCTCACTCAATTTTTCTTTTTAGCAGAAGTAATTACCGTCGCTCCAGAACCGCGTGGAGAAGACTATGTAATTTCCAAAAAGCAAGTCGACTACGACCTCAAAGGGAAATCTCCAGAGGCATTGATCATACGGACATTGCCCAACGGCCGTGATAAACTCAACATGGACTGGTCCCATACCAATTGGCCATACATAGAAGAAACTGCAATGGTCCGCTTTCGCGAAAGCGGAATCAAACACCTCCTTATAGATCTGCCCAGTGTAGATAGAGAAAAAGATGAAGGAGCATTGAAAGCGCATCGCGCCTTTTGGGATGTGGATGGTGATATGAGACTCGATGCCACAATTACCGAAATGATCTATGTGCCACATCAAGTACCAGATGGTAGGTATTTATTAAATCTCCAAATTGCGCCTTTTGAAAATGACGCAAGCCCGAGTAAGCCTATTTTGTATCGTATAGAATAGCGATCATGATGAAATTAACTTTAAAATTAGAAGAAATAGCCCAATTCGGATTGGGGCTGTATCTGTTCAGTTTGCTGCCATATGCGTGGTGGTGGTTCCTCGTTTTATTACTCTCACCAGATATCAGCATGCTAGGGTATCTGTTTGGAAATCAAGTTGGCGCTTTCTGCTATAACCTCTTTCATCACAAAGGGATGGCAATAGGAATCTATCTTTTAGGAATCTATTTTCAAATTGACCTCATGCAAGCATCCGGGGCAATACTCTTTGCACACGCCTCCTTCGATCGTATCTTTGGGTATGGTCTCAAATACGACAAGGGTTTTAAGTTCACTCACTTAGGGGATCTTTGATTGTGTAAGAAGATCCTTTGTGCTTCAGTCAATAGTTTACTAATTTCATATGAATTTGGAAGTGATAAATTGGGTCTAACTGCCATTTATTAGAATCACTTTAAATCATCTAAAGGATCTTAGTACCTTTATCACATGGAATACTTATTCATAGGTCTTGCTTTGGGAACGGTGCTCGCCTTTTTTTTATATGGCCGCTTTGGTGCGCATAAGAGTAAAAAACAAGCCCAAAGTCAATCGGTGATATTGATGGAAAAAATTCGCAAGGTGTGTAAGTTCATTACCGTGGAGGGTGATTTCGCTGAAATTTATCACTACGAAAGCCTTAAAGACAAATGGATTAAAAAGCTTCTTGGGACTAAAAAGGCATTGGTTCTCGTAGATGCAAAAGCACATATAGGCTTCGATTTGACTAAAATCAAAATGGACGCCAATCCTGACGAAAAGACGATTCGATTGTATGATTTTCCGCAGCCAGAATTACTGTCTATAGAAACTGATTTTAAGTTCTACGATAAGAAAGAAGGTTGGGCAAATCCATTTACAAGTGCAGATCTTACTGATATCCATAAAGAAGCAAAGCAGCATATCATTAATAAAGTTCCCGAAAGCGGACTTTATAAGCAGGCGGCCCTTCAGGCGTTGGATACGATTCAATTAATGGAAGAACTCGTTGGAACCATAGGTTGGTCTCTCGTTTATGAGGCGATTAAAATTGATGATTCCAAACCCGAACGCCTTATTGAAAAACGAGTATGATACATTTGATTCTTGGAAATACAGGTGCTGGTAAAACGACTTATGCTCAGGCATTAAAGAAAGAAGTAAAAGGGGTTATTTTTTCTGTGGACCACTGGAACAATACTCTTTTTATGGCTGATAAAAAATCCACAGATGGTGTAGACTGGTTCTTGGAGCGTATTGCTCGCGGTGACACGATGATTCGATCGTTGGTGAAACAGTTGGAGGAAGCTGGTGTAGATAGTATTTTAGATTTAGGGTTTGCCAAGGAAGATCGGAGGGAAGTTTTTTATGCTTTCGCGAAAGGGCACACCTTCAGCTATCAATTACATTTTTTAGATATCACAAAAGAAACACGACGTCAAAGAGTCGTTCAACGAAACACTAAAAAAGGGGACACCTTCCAGTTTGAAGTGTCCAATGCCGATTTTGAATTTATGGAAACGTGGTTCCAACGCCCTACTATCAAAGAGTTAGTGGGAGCTCAAATAATAACCGACTGATGCAAAAAGTAGTTTATCTTCTCCTCTTTTTAATGCTCACAGGAATGAGCAGTAAAGCACAGGACTTTGAAAAAGTGGATGCCTTGGTGTCCCTGTATCCTAATCGCGTGGATACACCTGAGGAATTGGCAAAATTTATTGCCAGAGACTTTCCTGAGCCTATGGATCAACTGAGGGCAGCATATTCATGGCTTATTCACAATATCGAATATGATCCTCAGGAATATTACAAATTCAAGTTTCAATATCGCATCCTCGAAGAGCGGAATCAAAAAACTGCCGCTTCGCGGGAAATGATTATCAAACGCACCGTTCAACTTGGGGTTGCTGTATGTGAAGGATATGCTTTGAGCCTGGAACGATTGTGCGAGCTCTTGGAAATCAATGCGTATGTGGTTAGAGGAGATACGAAAACACGCATAAGTGATATCGAACGTGCATTTGACAAAAATCATATGTGGATGGTGGCGGTGATTGATCAAAAGGCCATCTTATTAGACCCAACTTGGGGCGCAGGGCGTTATAATGACCGGTTTATTAAAGCCCCCTCGTATTTCTATTTTGACACCGCACACGAACTGTTTCTCAATACACATATGCCAGAAGTTTTTGAAGATGCTTATGTACCTTTCTCCTTGTCACGAGAGAATTTTAGTAAACACCCTTTGTTGATACAGAAAGAACTTAAACATGTAGACATACTTCCAAAATCTGGCGTTTTAAAGACCAAAGAATTGAGCAAAGGTATTAAGTTTGCATTTCCAAGTAAGGCGCCTTCAAAAGTGTATTATGTCATTGATAACGGAGCTCAGCATTCTGTAGATTTTGAGACAGACGGAATGGTAACGCGTTTTTCTATTGCGACAAAAGAAAAAGGAGGTTCCCTCGTTATCTATGCAGATGAGCAACCCATTATTGGATATAAAATCAAGAAATAATGGATATTGAATCATTGAGATCCTATTGTTTGGGGAAGAAAGGAGTTTTTGAGGACTTCCCTTTTGATGAAAAGACTTTGGTTTTTAAAGTGTTAGGAAAGATGTTTGCGTTGAGCGGACTAGAGCATACCCCGTCAAAGGTAAATTTGAAATGCGACCCCGAACGATCTGCCGAGCTTAGAGATGCCTATGATGGTTTGATTACTGGGGCATTTCACATGAATAAATTACATTGGAATACCCTAGTAATTGGCGAACTCCCACCAAAACTTGTCCTAGAATTAATTGACCATTCGTATGACTTGGTCGTCGCTAAAATGACGAAGAAAATGCGTGCAGAATTAGATACATTATAGTAGAACATTGACTTGAATCCCATACATGAATAACCCTTCTGAATTTTACCAAGACCAACATAAAGAAAAGCAACAGGAACGTGATCTTTTGAAGAATCAAATGAACTGGTCCAGCACTGTTAGGCTGGCGGTTTTTTTATTGACAGGCTTCGGGGTGTATCTCGCTTTGGGAAATGCAAAGTTAATTATCACTATTCTCATACTTGGGATTGCAGCCTTTTTGTTTTTGGTGACCCGCCATAGCAAATTGCAATACAAACGTAATTTGGCACAGGCGCTCATCGACATTAACCAAACGGAAATAAAAGTACTCGAACGGGACTTTCATGAACTACCTGATGGTACAAAATACCTAGATCCTGTAGATTTTTATAGCCAGGACATTGATCTTTTTGGGCGAGGTTCCTTTTTTCAATATGCTAACAGAACCGCCTTAGAACCGGGAGCTCAAGTATTGGCAAATCTATTTACTTCAAACAATATTGATGCAATTCCTGAAAAACAAAAAGCAATTCAAGAATTGGCTGAATTGCCAGCATGGCGTCAGCGGTTTTCTGCAATCGCCAGTTTAGTAGCGACAGAGGTGTCTTCAGAAACAGTCGTAAATTGGCTCAAGGAATATCAGACGTTTACTCCGAAAAGAGCTAAAATTGGAACGCGCATTTTTTCTCTCATTTCGATCATCGCCTTTGTGTTGTATTTTACCGATTTTATTCCTGGATGGGCGGTTTTTGCAGTTTTTATGACAGGATTGCTTATTAGTGGACGCTTTTTAAAGAAAGTATCATCCTTATCTAATCTGACAGGAAAAGCCCAAAGTACCTTTGATCAGTATCACAAATTGTTGGCACAAATTGAAGGCCAAGAATTTTCGAGTAGTACGCTTTCGCGAAAGCGAGAAACAGTGATTACAAACGCACAAAGCGCTTCTTCCATTCTACATGCTTTTTCCAAACACTTGGACGCACTCGATCAACGAAATAACATCCTTATTGGGATTATCGCCAATGGGTTTTTTCTGCGTGATATTGCTATTTCTTCTGACATGGAGCGGTGGATTGCAAATCATAAGAATGAAGTCGGTGTCTGGTTTGAAGCGATTGCCTTTTTTGATGCGTATAACAGTCTCGGAAACTATGCGTTCAATCATCCAACACACAGCTATCCTAAGATTACAGAAAATGAAAACACACTCCTGTCCAAAGGAGCTTCCCATCCTCTTCTGAATCCTGAAGTAGCAATAAAGAATGACTTCGCTATCGGTAAGGAGGAATTTTTTATTATTACGGGGGCTAATATGGCTGGAAAAAGTACCTTCCTACGAACCGTGGCCTTGCACATCGTGATGGGGAACCTCGGGCTGCCTATTTGCGCAGACGCCGCAAGCTATACGCCTGTTAAACTGATAACGAGTATGCGCACAACAGATAGTTTGACGGATGATGAGAGTTACTTTTTTAGCGAACTCAAACGCTTGAAGTTTATCGTAGATGAAATTCAGACAGATCGTTATTTTATTATACTGGATGAGATTTTGAAAGGGACCAACAGTACAGATAAAGCCATTGGTTCACGCAAGTTTGTCGATAAACTTGTTCGGTCTAAGGCAACCGGAATAATAGCGACGCATGATTTAAGTTTATGTGCCGCAGCAGATGAAATGCCGCAAGTGGAAAATCATTTTTTTGATGCGCGTATTGAAAATGACGAGCTTTATTTTGACTATACCTTCAAACCTGGAATTTGTCAAAATATGAATGCTAGTTTCTTATTGAAGAAAATGGAAATTGTAGAATAATAACGAGGACCCCAGCACCCAGCATATCAATATTTCATTTAATCACTAACTCATTTATCTCTTGGATAGTTTAACACAAATCGTTCTCGGTGCCGCAGTTGGGGAAGCCGTTTTAGGAAAGAAAGTTGGAAACAGAGCCATGCTCTGGGGGGCAATCGCAGGAACGATTCCAGACCTTGATGTTATTGCTCGCTTTTTGACAGATACCATTACCGCCACAGAAATGCACAGAGGCTTTAGTCATTCCATCGTGTTTTCGGCACTCATGGCGCCTATTTTGGGTTGGGGAGTGCATCAGATTAAAAAACGTACGGATGTAGGTTGGCAGGGTTGGGCAAAACTCTTTTTCTGGGGACTTTTCACACATCCATTATTAGATGCCTTCACGACCTGGGGAACACAACTATTTTGGCCCTTTGAAAGCCGATTGGCATTCAATAATATTTTTGTAATTGATCCTTTATATACGCTTCCGTTCTTGACTTGTGTGATCATTGCAGCCTTTAAAAAGAGAGGATCGCTTTCGCGAAAGCGCACCAATAATCTCGGACTCTATCTAAGTACAGGGTATCTTGCCCTCACTTTATTGTTAAAGTGGGCGGCTCATTCCAAAATCACAGAAGCACTGGAGGAGCAAAATATTGCCTATACACAGATGTCTACACGGCCAGCACCGATGAATACCGTATTGTGGAATGCCAATGTAGACGCTGGAGATCAATACTTGATCGGGGATTATTCGTTTTTTGATTCAAAACCAGTACAGTTTAAAGCCTATCCTAAAAAGCGAGCAGCGGCCGTAGATCTAATTTCCAAAGATGAGGTGCAAAGACTCATCGCAGTATCTGAAGGCTGGTATATTCTGGAAGCCGAAAATGGCCAGTGGATCTATAACGATTTACGTTTTGGCTTGATCCCCATAGATCCTGAAAACGCACAATTTGTGTTTCGATATAAGCTGAATCAAGAAACCGATGGATCTATCATAGCCGAAGAAGATCGACCAGATACCTCTAATATGAAAGCCGTTTTTGGAACGCTTTGGGAACGCATCACAGGAAACTAGACTTATACGCTCATTTTTCTAAAGGCAGTTGGTGAGCACTTTTTGTGCTCACGAAACTTGCGATTAAAATGGGAGAGTGTCTGAAATCCCGCGGCGGCAGAAATATCAGCAATACTAGCATCGCGATGATTCCTTAGTAGCTTACAGGCATGCTCCAAGCGGATCTCTGTCAAAAACTGAAAATAGGTCTTATTGGTTCGTTTCTTAAAGTATTTGCAAAAAGCATTTGGGCTCATAGCGGCCACTTTGGATACTTCCTCGAGGTATACTGTTTCTGAAAAGTGTTCCAGAGAGTACTCAAAAATCGCATTCATTTTTTGTCCATCTACTTCCGATATTTTCTTTCCGTACACAAACGATGACAAGGTTTCACGACGGGCAACCTTTAAGATAGCTAGCAATTGTAAAAAATAGGAAAGACGATGGATGCCTTTGGCTTTTGCCATGAAGGCGAACAAAGCCGAAATGTCGGGCGTTACTTTTATTTTGAATCCCGCTTTCGCGAAAGCGTAAAAATCCCCAACCCCTTTGCCTTCTTCCAGATCTAAGAAGGTGTTTCCAAAACTGAGCGGACTGTAAAACACGGAGTGCATCAATCCCTCCGTATTTTCATTTCTAAATACATGAGGCTGATTCCCTCCTAAGACAAGGAGGTCTCCTTCTTTATAATGATGGAAAGTATCTGCCACAACCAGCGTGCCTCGCCCTTTTTGTATAAGACTAATCTGTAACTCTTCGTGTTGATGCAATTGCCCATAGAAAGAACCTTCATCGATCTGAAAAATAATAGCAGTATTGGAAGGTTTAGGGATCTTAAAGGGTAATGCTTTCATGGTATAAAGGTACTTTATTGGTGTAAAAAATGAATTATGATGTATATATTGGATAATATACGCATAGTATTGGATAAGAGAGGCTTATTTTTTTTCTTTGAATGCGTGTACTTTTGAGTTAGAATATTGCAGAGAACTTGCGTATAAAAACAGATCAGATGAAAATACAGTGGAAAGGTGTAATGCCTGCCGTAACTACAAAATTTACTACCCAAGATGAACTCGATATAGCCATGTTTGGCGTTAATATCAAGGCGCAATTGGAGGCAGGAGTACACGGAATTGTGCTTGGCGGAACGCTGGGAGAAGCGAGTACCCTTTCGGATGATGAAAAAAGTGTACTAACAAAGGAAACAGTGCGCCTTGTAGACCGAAAGGTCCCTGTGCTCATTAATATCGCAGAGCAAAGTACCAAAGGAGCCATAGCCGCTGCGCATAGAGCCGAGGAAGATGGAGCTAATGCTCTGATGATGCTACCTCCTATGCGATATAAAGCAGGAGATGCTGAAGTGGTGGAGTATTTTGGGGCCGTAGCTCGAAACACAAAGCTACCCATCATGGTTTATAATAATCCAGTGGATTATAAAATTGAAGTGACCCTTGATATGTTTAATGAGATATTGAAATATGACAATATTCAAGCTGTGAAGGAGTCGACGCGAGATATTTCCAATGTTACGCGCATCAAGAATGCCTTTGGAGATCGTCTTAAAATTATGACAGGTGTTGATACGTTGGCACTCGAATCATTATTGATGGGCGCAGACGGATGGGTGGCAGGTCTTGTAGACGCATTTCCCGCAGAAACGGTGGCTATATACGAATTGCAGCGAGTGGGACGTATTCAAGAAGCGATTGCTATTTATCGATGGTTTCTACCCTTGCTAGAGTTAGATATAAACCCGAAATTAGTGCAAAACATAAAATTGGCAGAAGTGCATACGGGAATAGGTACAGAACATGTAAGAGCACCACGACTGCCATTGTCCGGAGCAGAACGCGTACATGTGCTTGATGTAATAAATAAAGGAATTGCGAGTAGACCAAAGCTTCCTGACTATAAAAATCTATAATGCTCGAAATACGACCCTCCTGCGAACATTGTGATAAAGCACTTCCATTCGATTCGGAAGAAGCAATGATTTGTACGTTTGAGTGTACGTTTTGCCTCAGTTGTGTCGAGACGGTATTGGAGCACCTTTGCCCCAATTGTGGCGGCGACTTTCAGCCTAGGCCAATACGACCTGAGGGCCTATTGGAAAAATATCCTGTATCGACCAAACGGGTACATAAAGTGGTGGACCTTGCGGCTCACAAAAACCGATTGATTGAACGGGGAGAGAATTAAAAAATAACAAACACAGAAAAGCGACCCTTTAGAGCAGGAATGCTTTTTGGTAAACATGATATTAGTACATATGATCACTGGAAAGAACTATATAGGAAATACATTAAGTAGCAATGGCGCAGTAACCTATGCCACTATAAATCCAAAAACAAACGAGGCGAATGAAACGGTTTTTCATGAAGCGAGCACGGAAGAAATTGACGAGGCTGCAGCCAAAGCCAAATCGGCGTTTGGTGTTTTTAGTCAGCTACCGGGTTCTAAAAGAGCTGCGTTTTTGAATGCTATTGCAGATAATATTTTGGCGCTAGACGATACGATCATACAATGTTATATGTCTGAAAGTGGTCTTCCCGAAGGTCGAGCAAAAGGGGAGCGAGGCCGAACCGTCGGACAAATTCGCATGTTTGCAACACTTATTGAAAAAGAAAACTGGCGTAATCCTACTATAGACATAGGAGATTCAAATAGACAGCCGATGCCCAAACCCGACTTGAGAAAGGTCTTAATCCCCCTGGGTCCGGTTGTCGTTTTTGGTGCAAGTAACTTTCCATTAGCTTATTCAACGGCTGGAGGAGATACGGCTAGTGCGCTAGCCGCAGGATGCCCCGTTATCGTAAAATCACACCCAATGCACTCTGGGACGAGTGAACTAGTCTCTCAGGCTATTATTAAAGCGGCTGTGGAGACAGGGATGCCCGATGGTGTGTTCTCAAACTTGAATAGCTCTGGTATTGAGGTAGGTCAGCAATTAGCTAAACATCCAGATGTCAAAGCCATTGGTTTTACGGGAAGTATCCGTGGAGGTAGATCTTTGTATAATCTAGCAGCAGAACGAGCAGAACCTATTCCCGTATTTGCAGAGATGGGGAGTATTAATCCTGTCGTGATTACAGAAGGTGCGCTAAAGGAGCGAGGGGAAGAATTAGCGGCTACCTATGCCGGCTCAATTACATTAGGAACCGGGCAATTCTGCACCAATCCAGGGCTAATTGTAGGTATAAAGAGTCCTTTGCTAACCACCTTTGTCAAGAATTTAGGAGAAAAAACAGCCAACTTGGATGCTCAGTGTATGTTGCATCCCAATATTGCGAGCACCTATGATGAAAATAGTGTAACGATGAGTCACCAAAAAGGGGTGGAGATTGTTGCCACTCATGCAGGAGCTGTAAACGGAAATTTTGTACGAGCACAAGTAGCTACTGTAGATGGCATTGAATTTCTTAAGAATCCAGAGTTACAACAAGAAGTATTCGGACCTTTTTCATTGGTGGTACAATGTGATGATGCCCAACAACAACTAGACATTATACGTCAATTAGAAGGGCAGTTGACAGCAACTATCCTCGCTGAAAAAGAAGAATATACGTCGCTTTCACCCCTAGTATTAGCACTTCAAAACCGTGTTGGACGCATTATTTTTAATGGAGTACCGACCGGTGTTGAAGTGAGTGATGCCATGACACATGGAGGTCCATACCCGGCTTCGA
The DNA here is from genome assembly GCA_047630395.1 of Dokdonia sp. Classification (GTDB taxonomy): domain Bacteria; phylum Bacteroidota; class Bacteroidia; order Flavobacteriales; family Flavobacteriaceae; genus Dokdonia. The sequence continues at coordinate 2,793 of JBLHXM010000068.1, read as the reverse complement.
CCGATAGTCGTTTTAGCGCCGTAGGAAATCAAAGTATTGTACGTTGGGTGCGACCATTTAGTTATCAAGATTTTCCAACGGATCTGCTTCCTGAGTATTTAAAAGACTGAGTCTAATAGTGCTGAGGGAGATTGAAATAAAGTTTTTATGAAAAAAATAGAAATCCTATTCATCCTGCTGTGCTTCACCTTTGGAGCTGCCGCTCAGAAAACTAATAAAAATCTTGAACGCATTATTCAGGACGTGCGGCAGCATAAGGGCTATGATTATGAAGCCTATCCAATGGGACTATTTTCAAAGGATTATTTTGAAAAAGAGGCTGCTTTCGCGAAAGCGCAACTAGAAGAACTCACTGCTTTTTCAGAAAAAAAACTGTCGGAAACAGATGCGATCTCTTTAGCGTTACTGAGATTCAAACTGCAACAAACCGTAGATTATTTTGACTACGAAATGTACCTGAATCCGCTGCTGTCAGATTCAGGATTTCACAGCAGCTGGAATTATATGGTGAGGCCTTTAAATTCCTTACGCCAGGCAAAGAGGTATCTTGAAAAACTCAAAGCACTTCCCGCGGTCGTTGATCAATATATTCCTCTTTTAAGGGAAGGTATTGAAAAAGGAGTTTCTCAACCGAGAGTAATTTTTAATGGATATGAAAGCACCTATGACACGCAAATTGTTGACAATTTTGAAGATAGTTTCTATTACCAGCCTTTCAAAGCATTGCCAAATGGACTGACTGAAATACAGCGTTCAGAGCTCCTTGCTGCTGCCAAAAAAGCAATTGAAGAAAGTGTCGTACCTGCTTTTAAAAGCGTCAAAACATTTTTTGAAACCGAATACTATCCAAAAACGAGAACGAGTATTGGTGTTTCCGAAACGCCTAATGGAACCGCTTTTTATCAAAACAGAATCAAGTACTACACCACCTTAGATTTAACCGCAGATGAAATTCATCAAAAAGGCCTTGCTGAGGTAGCGCGCATCCGTGGAGAAATGAAAAAAATTATCGAAGAAGTAAACTTCGATGGAACTTTCGCCGAATTCCTACAATTCCTTCGGACTGATGAGCAGTTTTATGCAAAAACACCAGATCAGTTATTAATGATCGCGAGAGATATGGCAAAACGCGCCGATGCTCAATTACCCCGCTTTTTCAAAACACTACAGCGCAAACCTTATGGCGTGGCGCCAGTACCCGATGCTATTGCCCCAAAATACACTGGAGGTCGATACGTGGGTACTTCTAAAAATAGTACAGATCCAGGTTATTATTGGGTAAACACCTATGATTTGCCGAGTCGGCCATTGTATACCTTGCCCTCATTGACGGTGCACGAAGCAGTGCCCGGACATCATTTACAGGGCAGTTTAAACAACGAATTGGGAGACAGTATTCCGGAATTCAGACGCAATATGTATCTCTCGGCGTACGGAGAAGGTTGGGGACTGTATTGTGAGTTTTTAGCCGCCGAAATGGGAATGTATACAACCCCTTACGAGCGTTTTGGCCAACTCACCTATGAGATGTGGCGGGCCTGTCGTTTGGTGGTAGATACTGGAATTCATGCCAAAGGCTGGACGAGAGAGCAAGTAGTGGAATATATGGCTTCTAATACAGCTCTTTCCTTGCACGAAGTAAACACGGAAACCGACCGGTATATCTCATGGCCAGGACAAGCACTTTCCTATAAAATTGGAGAACTCACCATAAGAGAACTCCGCAAAGAAGCTGAAGCTGCTTTAGAAACTGAATTTGACATTCGAGAGTTTCACGAAGTAATTCTTGAACAAGGAACTGTGACTTTGGAAATTTTGGAGCAACGCGTTCGGGCTTGGATCGTAAGAGAGCGTGAAAAATAGAAGATAGAACAAAGAATAAAGGGGGAATACGAGATATTAAAACATTAATCAATTCACTTATTATACCATTGAAACACACCTTTAGTTGCATCGATGCCCACACTTGTGGTAACCCTGTCCGACTTGTAAAAGCTGGCGGACCTATACTTGTGGGCGCTTCCATGAGTGAGAAGCGACAACATTTTCTGAATGAATATGACTGGATCCGTAAAGGATTGATGTTTGAACCTCGCGGTCATGATATGATGAGTGGGAGTATTTTATATCCACCACAGCATCCAGCTAATGATTTTGGGGTTTTGTTTATTGAAACATCTGGTTGTTTACCGATGTGTGGACATGGTACCATAGGTACGATTACGATTGCCATTGAAGAAGGTATTATCACTCCAAAGACGCCAGGTAAAATTCGTATGGAAGCACCAGCAGGCCTCGTTGAAATCGATTATCAACAAACAGGAGATAAAGTCGATTGGGTAAAACTCACCAACGTAAAATCGTATCTCGCTGCAGAAAACTTAAGTATTGAGTGCCCAGAGTTAGGTGAGATATCTTTTGATGTAGCGTATGGGGGGAATTACTATGCGATTGTTGATCCGCAACAACACTTTTCGGGAGTACACGATTTCACGGCCGGTCAGATTATACAGTATGGTCAGATTGTGCGGGATCGTATCAATGCAAAATATCCAGAGATGTTTATACATCCTGAAAATAATACCATTCGCGACGTAACTCATATGCTGTGGACAGGCGATCCTATTGATCCAACTTCAGACGGACGCAATGCTGTCTTTTATGGGGATAAGGCTATCGATCGCAGTCCTTGCGGAACAGGAACTTCAGCACGATTGGCACAGTTACACGCCCAAGGGAAATTGAAGGTGGGAGAATCCTTCGTACACGAAAGTTTTATAGGTTCTAAATTTA
>JBLHXM010000067.1:0-19075 GCA_047630395.1 Dokdonia sp. | reverse complement strand
GATAAGGCTATCGATCGCAGTCCTTGCGGAACAGGAACTTCAGCACGATTGGCACAGTTACACGCCCAAGGGAAATTGAAGGTGGGAGAATCCTTCGTACACGAAAGTTTTATAGGTTCTAAATTTACAGGGCGCGTCGAGGAAGAAACTGTTTTAGCAGGCCATAAAGCGATCATTCCTAGTATCCAAGGTTGGGCCCGTATTTACGGACATAACACGATTACAATAGACGAAGAAGACCCCTATGCGTTTGGGTTTTCGGTGATCTAAGGTGAAAGTAAGATAATGTAGCAATAGCGCGCAAAAAGGTAAATAGATAGTTTATTCAACCATTCAATAAAACATTCAACCATTGAAACACTGTATCATTATCGGCGGAGGAATTATAGGCCTTTCATGTGCTTATTTTCTTAATAAATCAGGTCATAAAGTGACAGTGATTGACCAATCTAAAATGGATGGTGGGGCTTCCTATGTGAATGCCGGATATCTTTCGCCGAGTCATTTGGTGCCCTTGGCAGCTCCTGGCGTTATGAAACAAGGATTGAAGTGGATGTTTAACCCCAAGAGTCCGCTGTACATTAAACCACGCTTAGATCCAGAATTTTTAAAATGGTCATTGGCTTTTAATCGTTCCTGCAATGCAAAACATGTCGAACGCTCGATTCCAGCGATGAAGGAGATTGCCGTTTTAGGACGGGATTTGTACGGTCAAATTAAAAAGGAAGAAGGCTTCAAATTTCAATTGGAGAAGAAGGGTTTATTTATGCTCTGTCAAACAGAGGAAACCTTGCATCATGAAGATGCGTTGGTTCAAGTCGCGGTAAAAGAAGGTTTAGTTGCACGTACGATATCATCGGATGAGGTGCGCCAAATGATGCCCAATGCTCAGTTAGATATTATAGGGGCTTCTTATTTTGAATGCGATCATCATACGACGCCCGGCGAATTTATGAACGAACTCAAAACATATTTAATTCGGAAGGGCGTAGTCATTAGACAGGAAGAGCGTGTTATGGATTTGGAGGTGAATGGAGAAAAGATCACTTCGGTAAAGACAGATGTAGGGCTTTTGCAAGCAGATGAGTATGTCTTGGCAGCTGGAAGTTGGTCAACTACGCTTTCGCGAAAGCTAGGCCTAAAATTACTCCTGCAAGCGGGCAAAGGATATCGGATTGAAACGAAAAATGAAACAGGTATTTCGTATCCTTCCATTTTGGCCGAAGCCAAAGTTGCCATCACCCCAATGAATGGTTTTACCCGTTTTGCAGGGACCATGGAGATTGCTGGGATCAATCATACCATTAATGAAGAACGTGTAGAAGCTATCGCTGAAAGTGTTTCGAGGTATTTTCCAAAAGTGGAGGTAAGTGATACTGAGAAAGCAAACGCTGCCTGTGGCCTCCGACCGGTAAGCCCAGATGGAATGCCTTATATCGGAAAAAGTAAAAAATGTACCAATCTGACGATTGCAACTGGACACGCAATGATGGGCTGGAATTTAGGCCCATCAACAGGAAAACTAGTACAAGAAATCATTGATGAGGTTAAGCCGAGTATGGCTTTGGAGTTGTTTCATCCGGATCGGAAGTTTTAAAGGTCACACAGATTTTACGTTGCCTTGGACTTGTCGAAAGGTCGAGGTGTAAGTTATAAATATTAATAGAATGATTGGACTTCGACAAGCTCAGCCTGACAACGAATGACAGATATCACTATACTAACTTGCCAAAAGTACCTTGAACTAGGGCAGTCTCCAAAAGAGCAAAACATCCTCTTAGAAAGACAATTACTTACGAAGGCATTAGAAGCTAGAGGCCTGACGGTTATTTGTAGAGCCTGGGATGATCCAATGTACGATTGGACACAAACACGCGCGGTCGTGTTTAGAACCATTTGGGATTACTTTGAGCGCTATGATGAATTTTCTGCTTGGTTAGAAATGGTGAAGACCCAAACACAGCTGGTGAATCCCTACGAACTTATTCAATGGAATGCCGATAAGCATTACCTCGCCGATTTGGAAGCAAAAGGAATTACGATTGTTCCAACGGCCTATGTCGATACAGGAGAGTATAGGAGTATAGAAGCCGTGTGTCAATCTCGAAATTGGAAGGATGTTATTATCAAACCAGCCATTGCGGGCACTGCTTTTCACACCTATAAAGTTCCAGTAGCAAAACGCCAATATTTTGAAGATTTGTTCAAAAAACTTGTAGGCGAACGGGATATGTTATTGCAACCGTTTATTGAAACAATTGCAACTAAGGGAGAAGCTTCTTTGATGGTCTTTAATGGTACGTATACCCATGCCATCCTTAAAAAAGTAAAAGCGGGTGATTACCGCGTACAAGATGAATTTGGAGGCACAGTTCAACTTTTTACGCCTACAGCATTTGAAATAGATTTTGCGCAACGATGTTTTGCTGCTTGTGAAATTATGCCTGCGTATGGACGCGCAGATATTTTGTGGGATGCTGAAGGGAATATTCTACTCGGGGAATTGGAAATTATAGAACCTGAACTTTGGGTTCGCAATGCGCCAGAGAGTGCCGCTCTATTTGCAGCGGGAATTTTGAATACATTATCCCGCTGAGCCTGTTGAAGTGTTTTGACAGGCCCAGTGTCACAAAAGAAGGAAGATAGTTATCCTAGAATCTTTGTTTGCCTGCGATAAAAGGCATCTTGCTGACGTTTGAGGATTTCTCGGGCCATTTTCTTTTTGTAGTTGTACAACTCTTCGTCTTGCGAGAGGTCGGTGTATACACGATCATTTAAAATGTGATCGGTCTCCGTTAATATTTTACGCTGCACCGCTTTTTGCGCACTCCATTGTTTGATGGTGGCATCGGCATCTGCGAGTTTGATATCGTATTCTCCACGTGGGGAGATGAGCTTAGAAAAAATAGGAGCTGTTTCTATGGCTAGGAAAAGCAGGAATATGAAAAAGGAGGGAAGCCAGGGCAGTTCCTTCATCGCATCGATACGTGCCATAAGACCATCAAAATTATTGATTATTGGCTGACTGGTGCTCACCGCTGTGTTGAACTGATCTGTTAAGACTGTTTTCTGTGTCTCTGCAGCGACAACTTTTTCAGCTCCCGCGGTTTTCATGGCAGTTAACTCGGTGAGGGCTGCATCGTGTTTATCTCGTTTCTCTTGGTAGACAGGTCCTTTGCCGAGTAGTTCAGTGCCTGCTGTTCCTTCTGCTTCAGCAATGTATATTTCGTACAGGTTGTTGACTTCAATTTCTTTGGCTGCAATTTCAGCTTTGGTACCATCAATTTGAGTATCTAGCTTGTTCATTTCCGGTGTGAACTGAGCCAAAATCTCTCCTTGGTTTTGAACGGTAAATTCATTTTTTTGCGAAAGCATTACCCGATCAATTTCCTTTTCAAATATTTTAAGTTCGAGAGGTTTTGATATTACAATGGCAATAATTACTGCAAGAATCAAACGAGGAACGGCCATGCCAAATTCTTTCCACCATTTGTCCTGCTTCTTGAGCGTCGATACGATAAAACGATCTAGGTTGAAAATCACAAGCCCCCATAGCAACCCAAAAATAATGGCCCTATACATGTTATCAAAGACAGTAAATAGTGCGTAAGAAGCTGCAATAGCCGCCAATACTGCCGTAAAAAATACAGTGGCGCCAATCCCGGCATACTTGTTTTTCTCGCCACGGGAACAATTGTCGAGCACGTCGCGGTCTGCGCCAGAGCACAGAATGAAGAATTGTTGAATCATAACTTTACTGGTTTTTCACCAAAGAAGTAAGAGGAGTCACAAGCAAGTAGCTTTGATCTAATTTCTTATTTAATTAGTGTTGATTGATTGATTGATTGAAAAAGTAAAGTAGTACCCTAGGCGTGCGATTTTAGAATGGTGTATAGTATAAAGAACGACAGAAATTATGGAATGTTGCAATATGGTGCCATGCGCTTTTGCGAAAGCAGGCGCTCACTCTTTATTCAATGCTTCCTCTACACGTTTTTTAAGCCGCTGAGCAATAATATGTTTAGATTCCAGACGAACCGCTGAATCTATATACTCTTTGGCTAACTGATCCTTCAACATCTTTTACTAGGAATTAATGCACATATCAATTGGGACCTTGGGATTGCTGTTTCGGAAACGTTGGGGGCAACTGCCGACTTGAATCCGATTCGAGATGACTTTAATAAAATCAATGCTGTTTTGAGCAGTATGGTCGATACGGTTCAAGAGAAGATAGGGTCAGTATCACCGTTGTTTTATCTGCTAGATAAGGTGGCAAAAGGCAAAGAAGATGCCATTGCTACCTTCAGTATTAACATAGCTAGAGATGGGGCGTGGATTTTTGCAAATGGCTATCATATGTCCATGGACAAACAACAATCTGTAGAACGTCGGGATGAAGCGATAGGACAATTAGCTACAAAATTATATACCACTCGGAGTCGTTTCTTACACTGGGTAATAAGATGTATTCGTTGGTTCGAAACTAAGAGTATCACCAAGGTAGTTAAGGCCTTAGGATAGCGTTAAAATAGTGCATAAAAAAACCACCCAACAGGCTGCTGAGTGGTTTTGTAATTGTAGAATGATGATTAGTTCTTTACTTCTTTTTCATCCTTGATTTCCGATACATCTCGGTTTTTTACATATTTCTCTAGCCATTGATCCTGTTCCCATAACATATGGAGGATGGATTCTTTGGCGGCGTAGCCGTGACTTTCTTTCGGCAACATCACGAGTCGAGCGGTTGCTCCCAACCCTTTTAAGGCGTTGAAATAACGTTCACTTTGCAAAGGGTACGTTCCTGAATTATTATCGGCAACACCGTGAACAAGGAGCAAGGGTGTTTTCATTTTATCTGCATGCATGAAGGGTGACATGCCGTAGTACACGTCTGGCGCTTCCCAATAGCTTCGTTCTTCACTTTGGAAGCCAAACGGCGTAAGGGTGCGATTATACGCCCCACTGCGTGCAATACCGGCTGCAAAAAGATTGGAGTGAGACAGTAAGTTGGCTGTCATAAAAGCTCCGTACGAATGTCCACCTACACCTACACGATTGCGATCAATATATCCTAGATTGTCTACGGCATCAATGGCCGCTTTTCCATTGGCAACGAGTTGTTTTCTAAAGGAGTCATTTGGTTGTTCATCACCTTCACCTACAATTGGGAATGAAGCATCGTCTAAAACGACATACCCGCGCGTCACCCAGTATAACATAGATCCGTAGTAGGGGTAGGTGAATTTGTTAGAATTCTTTGTGGACTGAGCAGCACTGCTTTTATCTTTAAACTCTTCTGGATACGCCCAAAGAATCATCGGTTTCTTTTCTTTCTTGTTTTTGTCATAATCGACGGGTAAATATAGAGTTCCACTGAGTTCCAGTCCATCATCACGCTTATAGGTGATGACTTCTTTGTGCACATCTTGGATGCTGGCAAAAGGATTTGCAAAAGCGGTGATTTGTTTTAACGTACCACTTTTAATATTTCGGATGTAGTAGTTTGGATACTCTTTAGGGGATTCAATACGTACTAGGATTTCTCCTTTTTTCATATCAATCGCTTCCTGAAGATTTTCAAGTTTATCGGTATACTCAGATTCATAAATACGTTTTTTCTTCTGTGTTTTGAGATTGATTTCATCGATAAAAGGGAATTGTCCTTTTTCGCTAAATCCGTCTCCCATTCGGTAGGCACTTCCTTTTACAATGGTGAGTACATTCTTACCCAGTTCATTTTCATGCGTCATGAAATCCCCAGGGTCACTATAGACATCCTGATAATTGCGATCTATGATGACCGTGCCTTCATTGCTTGCGCTGGAAGGATTAAATAAATAATTCTTGGTATTTCGGGTGTTCCACCAGTAGTCATAGGCTATGGCGTGTTTGCTATCTCCCCATTGAATACCACTAAAGCGGTTGATGGTTTTCAATACTTTTTGTGGCGCTTCTGCGAAAGGAGCTCGTTGCATCCATACTTGGTCTCTAAAGGCGACCTCTACCTCTGGGTCTCCATTATCTAAAACTTCGGCCCAGAACAAGGTTGCAGGTTCATCCGAACGCCATTGCATGCTGCGTTTCCCTTTGCGAGCTGCCATAAATCCTTTAGGTAATTCTTCTATAAGCGGAACTTCATTAATCGTTTTGATCTTCTTTCCACTGACGTCATACATCACAGAAGTCTGTGGAAAACGACGATATGGGACGATGTAGGAGAAAGGCTTTTCAAGGGTAGTGATCATCCAATACTTTCCATCAGGAGAGTCAGAGATGCCGCTATACATTGCAGCATCCATAAAAGGGCTTGTATTTCCTTTCAGATCTACTTTGACCAAGGATGAGGTGGCCAATTGTTCAAAATTGAAAACGTCATTTGGGTTTTGCAATAAATCTTGATAGGTTCTGTTTTGCGCTTTGGCGCCGTCACTTACAGAAATCGTTGGGCCAGTGGGCACCGCTTCTGCAGCATTTATTAGGGGTTTTCGGCTTCTAGGAATCATTTTAACCAAGAGGTTTTGGTTGTCTTTAAACCAACGAATTGGGTTTCCCATATTGGCATTGGCCATTGGTTTTGTGAGTTTGCTCACTTTCGCGGAAGCAATATCAAGTACCCAAATTTCAACACCCGTTGCAACCGTATTGGTAAGGGCCATTTTGGACTCATCGGGAGACCAAGAGAAGTTACTTATTTTGGCATCTGCAGGCAGACCAGCTACTTGACGTTCTGGTCCATTATCGATCCCTTTAATTTTCACATTGTTAAAGTAGGTTGTTCTACTCCCAATATTCGTTTTTGGATTAATTCGTAGTCCGCCTAGGCGCAACTCTTTTTCTGAAAGTGTAGCGATGGTTTTATAGCTGTCGCGAAAGAGCAAAAGCATGGTGTCGCCATCTGTATTCATTACTACCGAAGGCGCACGAGGCACATCTACGAGATCTAAAATCTCTTTAGGAGGTTTTTGGTAGTCTAAGTTAATTTGCGCGAAGAGGCTGCCTGCCGCAAAAAGTAGTAGGAGGGAGAAGATGATTTTTTTCATAATGACTGATTTTTATTAAATTACTGAAAATATGAATGCTTAGCTTTTAGGTAAATGTGAGAAGCATCCATTTGAGTATTTTATTAATCTTTTAGTATTAACGCTGGAATATCAAGCGCTTTGAATTGATCATTATATGCCTTCATCTTCGTACTTATGATTGCATCTCTTTCTTTTTTATACACCGTCCAATCATTAAGTAAATCTTGTAAACGCTCCTTGGCTCCTTGAGTGACCTTTGGATCAGCACTATTGATATATCCAGATAAATTGATGAGCTGAGCATTGAGTTTGTTATTGAAGTTAATCACATCTTGAAAGGTCTTTTGCTTTGACTGAATGAGGTTGTCTTCCCAGCTTGTAATACGTTTGGAAAGCGCTTTTCCTTCTTTGACTAGCTCTGTGGCCTTGTCATTATCCTTTAAAAGTGCAGCATATCCTTTTAGCTGTGATTTTGCAGATCTCATAGTATTTACAGAGGTATGCATGTCTTTTAGGGTAGCAGCAATAGTTGCCAAGAGGGCTTGCTGTTCTTTATAGTCCTTTGCCGTTGCATCAATAGAAGGATTAGGTAATACCGTCGCTTGCGTTTCGGAAACGGCATCATTTAGTGTCATGCGCAGGGTATACGTCCCTGGTCCCATAGCATATCCATTGAGGCCTCCAAAAACAAAGACTTTGTCAATCGCAGGGAGTGCTTCACTTCCTAAATCCCAAGTAAAACGGTTGTAGCCTTTTTTTGCTGGAAGGACCTGTGGTTTAGAAGGGCCTCCAGGCCAGGACTTAAAGCCTTTTGGTTTTTTGCTCGTAAAGGTTCTAATGATTTTACTTCCCTGTAGTATTTCTAATTTCAATTCTAGGCTGTCTATCTTTTTAGGAATAAAGTAATCCATAGTGATACCACTTTTTGGATTTTGTCCTTGTCCAATGGCTTTGGAAGTTCCTCCAAAGATGCGGTAACTGTCCTTAGGCATAAAGACATTAAAACCCTTCGTACTTATAGACTGTTGTAAGGTCCCAAGATCATCTAATATCCAAAAGCCTCGACCAGAAGTAGCGGCTACCAAATCGTTGTCTTGAATGACGAGGTCATTAATCGGTACAATAGGGAGATTTAACTTGAATCGTTGCCAATTTGCTCCATCATTGAATGAAACATAGAGTCCAACTTCAGTACCTGCATAGAGCAATCCTTTTTTCTTCTTGTCTGCTCGTACTACTCGCGCAAATCCATTAGTGTCGTCAAGTCCATTAACGATCTTCTTCCAAGTTTTTCCATAGTTGGTTGTTTTAAAAATATGTGATCCTAAATCCATCGATTTATAACGCATTACCACCACATATGCAGTGGCTGGATCATGTTCAGAAATATCAATACTATTGATGATGCCATCAGGAATTCCCTTAGGGGTAATGTTACTCCAGCTTTGTCCGTCGTTTTGAGTGATGTGGAGTAAACCGTCATCAGTACCCGCGTAGAGAACGCCTTTTTCATGATTGGACTCAACCAGTGCTGTAATTGTATTGTAATTTTCGCCGCCAGCAGCTTCGTTGGTATATGGACCGCCACCTGGACCATGCTTTTCTTTTTCGTTTTTGGTAAGGTCAGGGCTTACTTCTTCCCAGCTAATGCCGCCATTGATTGTTTTGAATACGACATTACCTCCGTGATAGATGGTGTTTCTGTCATGTGGCGAACTAATAATAGGAGCGTTCCAATTGTAGCGATATTTTGCGTCTTTAGGAGCGATGCTCAATCCTAGTTCAGGATATTCTTTGATGGATTTTTGTTCGCGAGATGTTTTGGTCCATTTACTGATGTTTCCTTGATAGGTGCCTCCATAAATTGTTTCAGGATTATTAGGGTCAAAAGCGATGAATGCGCTTTCACCTCCTGCAACGCTGTACCAATCTTTCCAATCTATTCCGCCGTCGTTGGTGCGACTTGCGATACCTATTGCCGAATTGTCTTGTTGACCACCATAGACATTATATGGAACTAGATTGTCTGTGATGACTCTATAAAATTGAGCTGTGGGTTGATTTTGTTGCGAACTCCAACTTTTCCCTCCATTAAACGAAATATTAGCACCTCCGTCATTAGAGTTTATGAGGTTTTGATTGTCTGTTGGATTGATCCATAAATGGTGATTATCACCATGAGGAACCGAAATATTGGAGAAACTTTTTCCTCCATCAATCGACTTCATGACAGGCGCATTGAGTACATATACTAGGTTTTCATTCTGGGGATCTGCAAAGATTTCCATGTAGTACCAAGAACGTGCAATGTTTACACGGTTCTTATTGATCAGTTTCCATGTTTTACCTGCATCATCAGAGCGGTAGACCCCTCCTTTTTCTCCTTCGGCTTCTATGACTGCAAATACCCGTTCTGAATTTGCACGAGACACAGAAATACCAGATTTTCCGAAGGCTTTTGGAAGACCGGTTTTTAACTGATCCCAAGTATCACCTCCATCTGTCGATTTGTAGAGTCCCGATTGTTCACCTCCAGATTCCATGATCCAAGGATAGCGGCGATGTTGCCACATGGAAGCATATAAAATACGCGGATTATTCATGTCCATAGAAAGGGAAGAAGCTCCTGTATTCTGATCAACAGTTAGTACTTTTGACCAGTTTTTTCCACCGTCTTGAGTGCGATAGATACCTTTTTCTTGGGAGGGAGCATACTGCGCACCTTGTGCAGTAACATAAATGATATCAGGATTTTTAGGATGAATCACCACATCTGAAATATGCCTTGTTTTTTCTAGTCCGAAATGTTTCCATGTTTTTCCGGCGTCCATGGATTTGTAAACACCGTCACCCATAGAGGTCATTACTCCTCGAGCTGCGTGCTCCCCCATACCCACCACAACAATATTTGGGTCGCTTTCGGCGATGGCGATGGCGCCAACGGTTCCTGTTTTGAAGAAGCCATCAGAACTGTTTTTCCAACTGATACCTGCATCAGATGTTTTCCAAACACCACCACCGGTAGATCCCATATAATAGGTAAACGGTTGCCCAATAACTCCAGAAGAAGCCACACTACGCCCCCCTCTAAAAGGACCAATGTTTCGCCATTTGAGTCCGTGATACAGGCTGTCTATGCCTTTGTTGGTAGACTTTGTGCTTGATGTACTACTATTTTGGGCATAAAAATTAAAAGGGAGTAGTAAAAAGCAAAGGATGAGTAGTTGTAATTGTTTCATAGGGTATTGGTAATTATTTGATTATGTATTTAAATATACTAAATTCTCAAGTAGTCTGTTTCACTAATTGGCGGCGTTGGTTGAGTTTGTTTTTTGATGCTTTTTTCTCCATGCTCTTCCGGTTTTAAGAAAAGATAGCGCATTTTTCTCTTGGGTTTTAATAGAGAATATTATCCATAATGTCGTCCAGACTGCGCTCTTTTATTAAGAGTTTGTTATCTGCGAGGAAGACTTCTTGCATTTCATTTTTAAGCTGTGTAATCTCTCGAGGCGAATAGTTATGCCAAGCTAAGTTGTTACGTATCTTCTCCAGGCTATCATCTTCTTCATCCTCCGAAATTTCAAGCTGCATTTTCTCGAAAATAGGCAGGACTATTTTGGATTTTATGAGATTTAGCTCCTCTTGGCTAGACTCCGAATCAGCTTTTGCGCACAGCAGTAAAATATACACTTGTAGTTCTGTTTTGGTCCAATGTGAGTTTTCTGAAGTCATTGTTTTATGATTTTATGTGCTCTTTTATTTGGGGGCTCGGGAGGGTTTTATTAGAGGCTTTTTATGCCGTTAGTTCATGGTTTCTTTAATAAAAGTGTCTACCTCTTCTTTGAACTGAATCATCGATGGTTTATGCGTGTACATCATATGTCCCGCCTCGTAGTATTTCATAATGATATTGTCCTTCAGGGAAGGGTCGAGATTGAGATGGTTAATGGTGTGCTCTACACCATAAAAAACGGTGGCAATGTCATACAGGCCGTTAAGAATTAATACTTTCATGTTAGGATCACGACTAAGTGCCGTAGCCATATCTGGGGCTGTGCTGACTGCAACTTGTGCATTCCAAGTGACGTTACCTTGATGTTTCCAGTCCCACACAAACCCCTCTCTGGAACCGGCACTAGAGGTGTACGTCATCAACGGGTCTGCTCCTAAGTCTTGGTATAGATAATTTTTAAAAGCAGCCACATACGCTGGAGAAATGGCACTACTTTGTGGGTCATTATCTGCCATTTGGGCAAGTAAATCCTGATTGATACCTGTAAAACGAGAATCTAGTCGTCCTACAGTTTTTCCTTCCGCGCGTAATAGCTCTTGAAAGAATTCTTGATTCGTTACTCGTAGATTGGCATTGAGCCAGTATTGCTTGCTGGTTCCTGAAAAGTCTGCGAGTTGTTGCGCAATGTTTTCTTTATCATTTGTACTTAATCGATCTCCTTTTAGTAATGCAGGGGCATATACATCTTCAGTAAATGTCCGTAGCTCAGAAACAAAGACCTCTAATGAAGTTGCATTTGTTTTTGCTTTTTTATGATACCAAGCGGTGGTAGCATAGGTAGGGAAATGGATAAGATAAGCGATATCGTCACCTGGTCCGAACAGCAAGTGCTGGAGCTCAAAAACTGCAGAGACCATAATCACTCCATTCATGGCGATTCCTTTGTCTTGCAGGGCTTTCATGAGGTAGGCATTTCTAAAAGTTCCGTAGCTTTCTCCTAAAAGATATTTGGGGGTATTGAGACGTCCTTTTTTGATGAGAAATTGTTCTATAAATAAAGATATGGCACGCACATCTTGATCGACGCCCCAAAAATCTTTCCACTTGGCTTCGCCCACAGGTTTACTAAAACCAACACCTACAGGGTCAATCATCACGAGGTCTGCAATATCCAGACTGCTGTACTCATTGTTTACGACTTGATAAGGCGCCGCTTTGGTATAATCGGGATCGTTTACTACTATGCGCTTTGGCCCTAAGATTCCCATATGCAACCAGAAAGAAGCAGAGAGAGGCCCTCCATTAAAAGCAAAAACGATTGGGCGGTTTGTGTTTCCTCCTTTTTTGATATAGCTGGTATAACCAAAATGCGCAATGGGTTGGTCATTTTCGTCTCTCAAGAGATGGGTGCCTGTTTCGGCATTGAGCACCGTTGTTTTACCATTGATCGTAACCTGTTGTTCTGAGTTGAATATAACCGCTTCAGGGATTGGTTTTTTTATTGCTTCTTTTTCTTGTCCTTGCAATGCAAAGACGGTTAGAAGGAAGAATAAGTAGATTGCTTTTTTCATGATATATGGTTTTTAAAGGTGTGCTTTCGCGAAAGCATACCGCTATTGCTTAATAAGTGTGTTTTTCCCATAAAGGGCATCTCCAGCAGCTTCATAGACGTCACCTTTCACCCAGTAAGGTCTTACAGGATCGTTTGCAATAAGACGTCCTGAGTAGGCATATCCTTGAAAGAACTTATACAGGTATTCATAATCTAGCGAGTCTGCCTCATCTCCAGCTTGATGATAATACTTATTGATCTCATCATCAAAGGCATCAAAACCTGTTGAATAGGTAGGTGCTGGAATTCCTTTTTTTGCAAAATTTACATTGTCACTGCGATCAAAGAGACCCTGCTCTGGTGCAGGATCGTCTATTGCTTTTAGTCCAAATGCAGCAGCACCTTTTACAATATGTTTTTCGGCTGTTGTGCGACTTAAGCCTATAATGGTCGCGAGTTCTGTATTGTTATACCCGCCTCCATCAGTATTAAAGCCATATACTATTTCTTTAAGTGGTAGCACAGGATGCTCCACATAGTAGCTACTGCCTAATAGCCCTTTTTCTTCAGCAGTAAAGAAGATGAAAATAGCAGATCGCTTTGTGGGATGCTTCCCGATATTTTCTGCCATAGTAAGTACGGCTGTTGTTCCTATCGCATTGTCTCTAGCTCCATTATAAATGGTATCTCCTTTTGCATCTGGTTGTCCTATACCTACGTGATCATAGTGCGCAGAGTACATAATGTATTCATTTTTAAGGATAGGGTCAGTTCCTTCAACCACCCCAATGATATTCTGAGTGCTTATTTTCTCTTCTTGTTTCCCTTTTGTTTTAATGCTAAGATTTATTCCACTTTTTCCTAGTGTTGAAAGTTTTTCTTGCGTTGTATTTACCCAAAGATACATAGGCAGTGAATCTGTAACTTCTTTCGATAGGCCCACTTGTTCTTCAAAAGCGTGTTCAAACCGAGGCCAGATGGCTGGGTCAAAAGCACCTATCTCGATGAGTCCTTTGGCACCGTTTTTTATAGCGAGCTCTCGTTTAGGGGCTCTGCTGCCAAATGCGGCTCTAATTTTTGATGATTCTGGAGTTCCAGCCTTTACAAAAACGATTTTCCCTTTTACATTTTGACCATTATAATCAGCTTCAAGACCATAGTTTAGATATACAGCATCTTCGGTGATGTCTGTCTCATCAGCATCAAAGGCAACAACATCTGGATAGGATTCTCCATTAATAGAGAGCTGTACTTTTTCAAGCATGTAGCTTCGAGATAAATCAAATCGTTGGTAATAATCTCCACTTTTGGGGTTGGGTTGTACTCCATATGTACGAAGACTATTTGCTAGATAACTGGCAGCTATCTTATTGCCACGAGTGCCAGTGCCTCGTCCTTCTAGCAAGTCATCTGCTAGAAAGTAAATATGACTGGTGAGTGTGTTTTTCTTTACAGTTTCTTCTACTTTTTGTTTGTCGGTCTGAGCATTAAGCAATAGTGTAAAGAGTAGTGCGATTGCAGTGATAATGTTTTTCATCGTATTGTGGTTTCTTAAAAAAGGAATAGGTTGGTTTTTATAATATAATTACTTCCGGAGGCTCCATATTTCATAGATGGGATCGCCTTTACTGGAAAATCCTGAATGGTTCCACTTCTCGTCTACTAGGCTGAAATCAAACGTTAATTCGAGACCTACTTTGGCATTATCTTTAGAAAAGAACTCAATATTTTCTGTGTACTTGCCGTCTATCGTTGTGTAATTACCGCCCCCTGTGCCCATAAATTGTTTGGTTTTGGTATTATAGGCTATCCACTGAAAGCGAGTGCCAGATAAGATCTTCATGGTTTTTCGAGGCTTATTGATATCCCGTTGTTGTGTTTTTCCGTTTCGAACACGTCCGGACATTAGCCATGCCCCTTGCAGTTTTCCGGGCGCGCCAGTGTCGATTCTCTTTAATTGCATATCACTATCTACAATGCTCAACGTAGTATCCGTAATAATCACTTTAAAACTGATTTGTGTACCCACACGCTCTGGATTATTAGAATCAAATTCTACGGTTTCTGTCACCGTATCGCCGTCTACTTTCCAAGTCCCGCCATTGGTCATTATAAATTGACCGCTGGCTGCATCATAACGACTCATAACCTGATATTCATCAGAAAAAATAACAATCGTTTTTAGCTTTTGATCCTTTTCTGAAATGTGATATCCTTCCCAGGCCCCTATAAAATTTTGTGCTTGTATTCCTAAAGGAAGGAAGATAAGAGAGAGTATTATAATGAGATTTTTCATTTGTAGATATGATGTTTAACGCACTTGATTATTTAAAAATAGGGGCTAAATGTTGGTTTTGCCCTGTCATTTGCCAATGCCCCAATGAAATAGGAATATTGCCAATGCTGTTTAGCGTATCAAAAAATTCTTTTGTTACAAATGGATGATTATTCAACTCTCTGATTCGAGCATAATCTGCCAAGGCACTTTCTAACAAATATTTTCCAGTAATATAACTAGTGCCATAACCGGGTTGACGTAAATACAAATGCTGCTCAAAAATGAGGAGTTCCTTTTCGGTTTTCATCCAGCCCCGAGGGGTGTATTCGCTATGAATGCCTCCTGCTTCTTCCATGGTCATTTCATTGGAATGGGCATACAAAGAGCCTAGCCCCCTTGCAGCACGTTGTGCAATCATGATATATACAATTTCCTTTGTACGTGGACTCTCATCATACAAGCCAGCTTGCATAAACATCTCCTCAACCGCTGTGGCTGTTCCTTCGTTTCTAGAATCGAAAATATTATACAATAATGGCCCTTTTCGTATTTCACTTTTATGGGGTTCAATGTCCATTCTGGCCAATTCAAACCAATGGTAGAAATGTGAATACAATGGTCTTGGATCTAAATGTTCGCCAATTAAGAAAAAGTTTCGTTTTTCTTTTGGAACATATTCCCCTAAATGTTCTCGTAATGCGGTATCGAAATAGGGTTTTACAGTTACAATGTCTTGTTGTTCAAGAAAATCAATGAGGCTTTTTGCAGCGATATCGGCCATTACATCATAAGCTTCAGGAGAATTTGCATCCGTCAGTTTCGGAAGGTTTCTATTTCTGTGTTCCTCTAATTTTAAAGAGGACCAAGCACGAGCAAGTTCTCGTTTTAAAATCATCACCTCATCATCCCAGGTTAATGGGACTAAATGAACATTTTGCAAATACCAAGTGTAATTATCTTTCCCTATACCAGATGGTCCGGTTTTCGAAGTTGCTTGCTTTTGAAGCCAACTAACAAAATCATTTGTCGAACGGATAGCGTCATCAATTAAAGCAACAAGTTCCCCCTCTTCTTTTATGTCTTCATGCTCTTTTAAGTTGGTGAGCACCACACTCTGATACTGTATATCACGAATACCTGTGATCCACAAATCTTTGGCATTTCCAGTGAGGTTCTGCTGGGCTTGTGCATTCAGAGGGGCTACACCCTTAAGATCTTTTATTAATCGTGTTCGTTCGTCAGAGGTTAAGGGGAATGTATAGGTCCAAAGCTCTAAAGTACCATGATTTGTGGGCCCTTCATGCGCAGGTACATCGCTTTTGTATTCCCAAACAGATTTGTAATAAGCAGGGTCACGAACCCAAGGTTTTAGAATATTATGGTTAAAATCATACCCGTTCATCTCGGCCCAAACAATCATCCAATCTACTTGATTTTCTATAGTCCAACGCGCAGTGTCAATTGATTTTAATTGTGCTTGGAGTTCTTTAAAATCAGGCCAACGTTTTTTAAAAGTTGCCTTTGTGTAATCAGGTGCGCCGTCAAGGAGTGGTGGTTTTTCAAAGATTCGCCATTCGTTGAATAGTACTACTAAATCGTCATAGCTATTGGTTTGAAAGGGTATTATTGTTTCTTGTTGAGGTGTTTTATCCGTGTCATTACAAGCGATTAGGAATAGGCTGGCAAAAAGGACGACTACGATGTATTTCATTGCATGGTTTATTGACGTATACAGGCGAAAAATTTAATCATCACTGCATGGTTATTACGCCAAAGGAGGGGTCTGCGCTTTTAAATATATGAAAAATAAGTAGCTTACATAACCAATTTGAAACAATAAACTAGGTTTACCATCCTATTAATGAGTTCTTTATCGGTTTCTAAAAAGCGTATTTTTAAATATTCTTCTGAAGAAATCGACTCATACTTTTTTGGGTTTGTTATGAGTTTTAAGTTTATTTCTGCGGTAATATTCCGAAAGAATAATTCCAATGATAAGAATACATACCTGTAGAATCATTACGATATTTTCAGTTTGCGCGATTAAATTTGGTGTGGCTTCCACAGCATACTCTATACTCCAAATGTCATGCCTATCATCTTTTTGACCGACTACCGCTAAAACAACATTTATAGCCATATGCAATCCTGATGGGAGTGCCAGTCTTTTGAACCATACTGCAGCAATGGCATAGATCAATGCCCATACTCCTGGTCCCATTAATTGGTTTAAAAAAGTAACGCTAGTAAAATTTGAGCAGGCTATATCCCAAAGTTGCTTTCAATCTTTGTAAAAGCATACCCTCTAAAAATAATTTCTTCCATAAGGGCTAACGGTAAAAACGCAAGTAGCCAGAATAAGACCCCTCCAATATTTGAGCTGGTATTGTAAATAAGTTCGATGCTTGAAAAATTTATAACAATTGCGAGCATTATTACGGTGATAAAAGCGCCAATAAGGAAACCAAGAGTAAATAGGATGGGTGTTTTTCTTTCCCATCGGAATCCTATTTTTTTGAATGTTGTTTTATCTTTCTATAAGGCCAGATAAGTCCTCAATAAGGCAATGCCCGTGACAGGGATACCACCAAGTTCATATTTGTTTAATGAACCAATATTTAAAAAGGAAAGGAAACCTATAAAACTTATAGGTAAAATTAGGGCAGACAGGGTCTGTATGAATTTATTTTTCATAATAAGAAAAGGTTGAGAATGAATAAAAAACTTAGAGCGTCTTGGGCCTTAGAAAAGGAATAGATAAAGGATACCTATAGGTGCCAGAACTTAAGGCTGACATTATGCTTGCGATGTAAGGATAAACGGCGCATTCTCAATTTTTTAAAGAACTGTGTAGCGCAACAAAGTAGGAAAAAACCTCCAAAACTAGTGTGAATGTAAAAAACAGTGAGGTAGAAATTACTTTCTCAAACTGCCGTTGGGTTACTTTTAAATAGGCCATCGGCGCCAGAAATAAAAGCAAAGCCTATGGGATACAAACTGATAACAATGGCTAGGAAAGCCATAAAATAGATGCCGAAGTTATATCCTCTAGATGTTTTACTTATGAAATATTCTATTTGAAAATAGTATCTATTGTCCCTTTATTGTTTCACAAAAAGTACATTCTTGACACGACCCGCTGCAATTCTGAAGCTTTTCTGATCTGGACTGAAAACCATGGTCAATGCTCCGTTGTACACATTAAATATATTTTCCATAATGGGTTGTGCAGGTGCTAGGGGTTTTTCGTTTACATAGAGCATAACTCCACCGTTGAGTGGTTTGAGCGTATACGTTGCATTTAGTTCTTCACTGTAATAATTTCCTAAATATTTTTCGCGTGACGCTTCATCCAATTTGGTGATGGGGGTATATTTTTCGTAAGTAGAAATTCCCTGGCCTTCAATATCGAGGATGAAACTCGTTGGGCTCTTTGATTTGTTCAAGCTGAGTACAATCGTCATAGGAGGGCCTACCCATCTAAATTTGTCTTTGGCAATAGGAACCATTTTTGTGCTTTGCCCATTAGAACGAACATAAGTCAAGGTGTCATCGCGAACCTCTAGTTTGCGACTAATTTTGTTTTCAGCTCCCCAGAAGGTACCTTCCAAGTCTTTTAATGCTGCGACTGATAGTGGGTATGGTTGCGCTTTCGCGAAAGCGGAATACGCATTGTCTTCTTCATTACTAGACGTTTCCGTCTCTTCCATAAAGTCATCTTTCAAGAAAATGTCTGCAACTTGGTGCGCCATTCTTGTTGGATTGGCATCTGCGCGGTTTGCAAAAATAATTACAGAAAATCGCTGATCTGGAAAGCGCATATGCTCCGCTCTAAACCCAACAAAAGCTCCTCCATGACTCACTTCTTTAAGGCCGTTATAGGTAACGACTCCTAATCCGAAGGCGTAATCAAGAAGTTCTCCATTATTCAATATACCTGGAGTGGTCATGGTCTTCCAGAAGTTGGCGCCAAAGACTTCTTGATTATAAAAAGCATCATCCCATTTTTTTGCATCTTCAATGGTGGAAAAAATTCCACCATCCCCAATCATGTTCAAAGTGGTCATGCTGATAACAAAAGAACCATTCTGTGTTGGAGCATAGCCCGATGCTCTGTTTTTTACAATGGCTGTATGGTCATCATGAAAATGGGTGTTGTTCATTTCCAGTTTGTTGAAAATATTGATTTTGGCATATTTAGCCATCGTCATGTTTGCTGCTTTTTGAACAATCTGACTCATCAACCAATATCCAGAATTACTATATAAATGCTCTTCTCCTGGGATGAAATTGAGTTCGTTCTGATTTTGGAGCCAATTCATCAGGGTATCATTCGTATAAAAATCATCATCGGAGAGACCAGAGAGACTGGCAAGTGTCAGGTAATCTCTAATGCCGCTGGTGTGGTGAAGAAGATGTCTTACCGTAATGTCTTTTGCGTAGGCTGGAAAATCTGGAAAAAAGCTATCTAGTGTATCGTCCAAGGA
>JBLHXM010000066.1:0-19665 GCA_047630395.1 Dokdonia sp. | reverse complement strand
AGCAATTAGGAATTCAAGGAAGAGAATCTTTTGATCGTGCCATGATGATTCCTGTTGGATTTGCAACAGCTATTGAAGAAGAGGATGCATATACCATCAGTCTTGACTCTTATGAAGGTGAAAACCTCAATAACAATCCAATATACTTGGTGGATCTATTAGAGCAACGTTATGTCAATCTCAAAGAGAAGGAGTATACATTTACTTCTAGTGTTACAAATACCTCAGATCGATTTACCTTGGTATTCGAAGCTCCTGAAGCATTAGGGGTGGAAGAACAAGGAACGCTTGACACAACGGTGAGTTTGTATCCTAACCCTGCTAAAAATAAGGTGACTCTTTCTTACGTGGGTAATCAGACCTTGAGGTCGGCCTATATCATCGATGTAAATGGGAAGGTAATACGTGCATTGGATCTGAGTACATTTAATCAATCACAAACTATTAATCTTGGCGATATCGCTTCCGGAATGTACTTTATCCAAGTACAATGCGATTCTCAGTCTACTGTGAAAAAGTTGATCATTCAATAGCTTGATTTTGTTTTATAATAGCAAACACCCGTCCATGTGATGGGTGTTTTTTTATGCTTTCGCAAAAGCGCAATCAATCCAAGGCCGAGGAAATAAAAATAGAGGAATCGTCTCTTGCTTTTTAATAGAGTTGACTTTAGTTTTTCAAAAGAGAAGGCGGTATCTTTGCTGCCAGAAATAAAAAATATGGACTACGCAGAAAATATATTAGGGACCATTGGAAACACTCCTATGGTTAAAATGAATGCTTTAGTCACTGACGTACCTTGTTTAGTGCTCGCTAAATATGAAACTTTTAATCCTGGAAATTCTGTAAAGGATCGTATGGCTTTGCAAATGATCGAAGATGCAGAAGCAGATGGTCGGTTGAAGCCAGGCGCCACCATTATTGAAGGTACTTCAGGAAATACAGGAATGGGGCTTGCGCTTGCTGCAATTATCAAAGGATACAAAATGGTTTGTGTTATTTCTGATAAGCAATCCAAAGAGAAAATGGATATTTTGCGCGCTGTGGGTAGTGAGGTCGTTGTTTGTCCTACAAATGTAGACCCGGCAGATCCAAGATCATACTATTCAACATCAAAACGTCTCGCTGACGAAACACCTAATAGTTGGTATGTCAATCAATATGATAATCCAAGTAACGCAAAAGCGCACTACCAAAGTACGGGCCCAGAAATTTGGAAACAAACCGACGGAAAAATAACTCACTTTATCGTAGGAGTAGGAACAGGAGGAACGATTAGTGGAGTTGGGAAATATCTTAAAGAACAAAATCCGGATGTAAAAATATGGGGAATAGACACCTACGGTTCTGTCTTTAAAAAATATCATGAAACAGGGGTATTTGATGAAAATGAAATTTACCCGTATATCACCGAAGGAATAGGAGAGGATATCCTGCCAGAAAACGTAGATTTTTCTGTGATTGACGGATTCACCAAAGTAACCGATAAGGATGCGGCAGTGTACACACGTCGTTTAGCGAAAGAAGAAGGAATGTTCCTTGGAAATTCGGCAGGCTCTGCGATTAAAGGATTATTACAACTAAAAGATCACTTTACGCCAGAAGATGTAGTCGTAGTTTTATTCCATGATCATGGAAGTCGATATGTTGGTAAAATGTTTAATGATGATTGGATGCGTGAACGTGGATTTTTAGACGAAAAAGCAACCGTGGCAGAAGATTTGATAAAAAACCATATTGATAAGCCGCTTATCACCGTAAAGACGGAAGAGTTAGTGTCTCATGCGATTGAACGTATGCGTGAATTCAAAATTTCTCAAATTCCAGTAGAAGATAACACAGGAATTGTAGGAAGTGTAGATGAAGCCGATTTGTTCCGAGCCTATATGGAGAATACAAATATCGCGGATACGCCGATAAAAAGTGTAATGGGTACTGCCTATCCTATTGTAAATCGGAACGCTGTAATTGCTGAGGTCTCAAAATTGATCACCAAAGACAATAATGCCGTCCTTGTAGATCTTGGTAACGGAAAACATCATATTATTACAAAGCACGATATTATAAATGCGATCTAGGAAGTTCTTCTAACGAACGTAATTATTCTTATAAAAAAAGACCTCGAAGTAATTATACTTCGGGGTCTTTTTATTCATAGAAAGGGCAATAATTGCATACGGTGAATTATTTTTTCAAAAGCCGTTTGGTATGGCGTTGCTGAGCCTTATTATAATTTAGTATTTGGCTTTTCGGAGATTGCCGTGATATAGTGTGTTCGTGTCTATATCAATAACATCTGATTTTGTTTTCTTTATTGGAAGTGGAATATTCATACATCTTCGTGTGAATATTCATAAATATCCTTGTATATAGGTGATTAAGGGCTTTTTGACGACTTCTAAATGATACTTTAGAAATATGAAAGAGGAGTTTTTACATTATGTATGGAAGTATAAAAAGTTCGCTTTCGCGAAAGCGAAGACCATATCAAATCTTCCTATTTCGCTCATTAGTGTAGGGATGCACAATCACCTTGCGGGTCCGGATTTTTTCAATGCTCAGTTGTATGTAGATGATCAGTTGTGGGCTGGAAATGTTGAAATACATCTGAAATCTTCCGACTGGTATGCACATGGTCATGAAGCAGACCCTGCATATAATACAGTGATCTTACATGTGGTTTGGGAACACGATATTGATATTTATCGCAGCGATAATGAGGCCATTCCAACCTTGGAAATAAAGAAGTACGTGTCTATGGATACGCTTACAAATTATAAGACGCTATTTGCCCGCCAACAGGAGAAATGGATCAATTGTGAAGCAGAGCTGCGCGAAGTTCCTACTGCAGTTCTGGACCATTGGCTAGAGCGCTTATATATAGAGCGATTGGAACAGAAAACCGAAATGATTCAGTCTTTACTAGCGCAAACCCATTTTGATTGGGAGGCGGTGTTATTCTGTATGCTTGCGCGAAATTTTGGCACAAAAATTAACGGACTAGCATTTCATTCTTTGGCGGAGGCGATTGATTTTGGTATCGTGCGAAAATGCGCACGCATCCCATTTCAGCTAGAAGCCTTATTCTTCGGAATGGGCGGATTGCTACCTGAAAATAGTACCGATTCTTATGTACTTCAGCTCCATGGAGAGTTTAAATTTTTAAAGCGCAAATTTAATTTAGAAAACACAGGGGTCTTGCCTATTCAGTTTTTTAAATTGAGACCCGATAACTTCCCCACGATCCGGTTGGCACAACTAGCACAACTATATCACAAACACAGCGACCTCTTTCAGAAATTGATGCATGCAACTACGTTGAAAGTGTGTTACGACCTTTTACAAGTAGCCGCTTCTGCGTATTGGAATACTCATTTTTCTTTTGGCACCTCTCAAAAGAAGCGGGCTAAACGATTGACAAAGAATTTTATGGACCTGCTACTCATCAATACGGTTATTCCTATAAAGTTTGCCTATGATCAGTATCACGGCAGGGAACAGCCGGAACACATTCTTTCCTTGATCTCGGCGATAAAACCTGAAAGTAATGTCATTATTCAAAAATATAACGCTCTTGGACTTCCTACAAAAAATGCCCAAGAGACTCAGGCTTTATTGAGTTTGAAAACGCATTATTGTACGGCGCATAAATGTTTACACTGCGGGATTGGAAATTGGTTGATAGGGAAGTAGTGTTTCTGCACGCTATTATTTGTTTTTATTGGCGTTGAATTTCCTAATGGCTTCAAACATATGCCTGCAGCGCGCTTTATAAGCCGCACTTCCTTTGTGATAATCTTCCTCCATAATACGATGCAGTTCTGGATGGATCCAATCGATATCCGTGCCTAACCAAAATAAAGTCGTAAGCGTATATGCTTTCACGGCAACCTTCTGTTCAGTGATGAGCCAATCAAAGCCAGTTGCAACCATTCGCTCTTTGTAGAGTGGCGTAATTTGTTTTCGCGAAAGCGGAATTCTATTTTTGTAATACGCAATGGTCATATACTCGTAGATTTTGGCAATAGGACGCACCGCAGAATCAAGATGAACTTTGTGCATGTTTTCAGTGAGATAATCTAACTGTGGATAGAGCATCGATAGGTCGCTTTTACACACGAACTCCATGACCCATGCTGCGCGACAAGAAATAGGATCGTCTACTTGAAATACGATATCCAAAAGATGTGGCATCAATTCGGGATTGGAAATGATGAGCTCTGAGTAGCGTTTGCGTTTCTCCTGACTGTGATTTACATAATCTAAGGAATGATATAATTCTTGTCTTGTCAATTTTGTTTTGTAAATTTCAAATCTAAAATAGTAAAAAATGAAATGGATCAAGCGGTTTTTTGTAGTAGCATTGGTAGTCTTCATATTCATGCAATTCATTAGCCCAGATAAAAATGAGGCCGATACGGACTATGCGTCGGTAGAAGCTTTTTTGGCAGAGACCAAACCTGTGCCTGAGGTGGCGGCTGTACTAAAAGAAACCTGCTTTGACTGTCATAGTGATCAGACACGCTACCCTTGGTATGCAGAAGTGGCACCCGTTTCTTATTGGCTTTCAGACCACATTAAAGATGGAAAGAAACACTTAAACTTTTCTAAGTGGTCTGAATATTCGGTAAAACGAAAAGATCATAAACTAGAAGAAGTGGTGGAAATGATTGAAGCTCGTGAAATGCCCTTAGACTCCTACACTTGGACGCATGAAGAAGCACGTCTTTCAGATGCTCAAGTAGAAGCAATCATTATATGGGCCAAAGCTGCTAGAGTAAATTATGGCTTAGAAACAATACCTCAATAAGGATTATCGTTGGTTTTCTAGCAGTTCTTTAACCACTTTGGCAACGCCTGTAGTGGCAGTTTCTACATAGACTTTGAGTTGTGCACGTGGCGAAATACTGGGTTTAGGGTCTACAAAGTAGATATTCGCTTTCGCGGAAGCAAAATCTATCAAACTCGCTGCGGGATAGACTTGCATAGAAGTGCCAATTATTAGTATGTGATCTGCTTGCTCGACCAGTGCTGCGGCTGTTTCGAAAAGAGGAACCGCTTCCCCAAACCAAACAATATGAGGCCGTAATTGATGATTGTGTTCGCAAAAATCTCCTACATTCAAATCGTTGCGCCAGTCCATAACTAGATCTTCATCAAAGGTACTACGCACTTTCAATAACTCTCCATGCAAGTGAATTACCTGCGTACTTCCAGCACGCTCATGTAAGTCATCAACGTTTTGAGTGACAATGTGAACATCAAATGCGTCTTCTAGCGCAATCAAAGCAGTATGTGCAGCATTAGGGTTCACTTCGAGAAGTCTTCGTCTTCGGTCGTTATAGAATTTCAATACCAATCCCATATTGGCGTGCCATCCTTGTGGAGATGCAACCTCCATGACATCATGACCTTCCCAAAGCCCGTCGGCATCTCTAAAGGTTGAAATACCACTTTCAGCGCTTATGCCAGCTCCGGTGAGGATTACGATTTTGGGTTTGTTTCCGTTTTTTGTCATGATCCTAATTTTACAATGACTCAAAGTTCGCATAGATATTTAAAGCGCCAAGGGTTCTACTTAAAAAATTATGGATATGGCTGAGATATGTTTGCAAGAAATTAGTATGTTGCCTTTTCAAATTTCAAACTTTTTTCTTTGGAAACAGCACTCCTTGAATATTTACAGTCCTTTCTTACCGAAAGGCGCATTGCCCTTTTCGATAAAGTACTGAAAGAGCGCACAGGACATCTTACGGTCGCTGTGGAAGATGTATATCAACTGCACAACACTTCTGCTGTCATTCGCTCCTGTGAGTCTTTTGGAGTGCAGGAATTGCATGTGATTGAAGAAGTCAATGCAAAGCGTATTGATAGAGAGATTGCAATGGGAGCGCAAAAGTGGGTAGACGTCCGAAGACACTCCAGTGCTGTTGATTGTATACAATCGCTAAAAGAGCAGGGGTACCGTATAGTAGCCACCTCACCTCATAAAAATGCATACCGTCTTGAAGATTTCGATGTTACGCAGAAAGCGGCTATTTTCTTTGGAAGAGAAACGGAGGGTTTGAGCGATGTCGTACTCGCCGCCGCCGATGATTTTATTTATATTCCAATGGTTGGGTTTACGGAGAGCTTAAATATTTCGGTATCTGCAGCAATTACGCTGCAGCATTTAATGACAAAATTGAAGACTTCTGAAATCCCATGGCAACTGTCGGAGACGGCCTTTTTTGACAAGAAAATGGATTGGACAAAAAAGATGATTAAAGATGTAGATCGAATTATTGAACGCTGGCAGCAAGAAAACTTGTAGCTGAACGCGGGAATATACTTTTTGAGTATCAGATAATTTGCCATACGTCGGCTTTTTAGTTGTGTGGTTGTCCATGCACGGATTTTTTGTACATTTAAGTGACAACCAATCTTTTTGTATTATGATGACGACTATTTATATTGTGGCTGGTATTCTTGTTGCAGTTATCTTTTTGGCGGCTTTAGGGCCTAAGACTTTTGACGTATCCCGAAGTATTAGTATAGACAAACCTATCCATGAGGTGTTTGCCTACGTGCGGTCTGTTAAAAATCAAAATGACTGGTCCCCTTCGAAATTAAAGGATCCAGAGATGTTTCAGCAGTATTTTGGAGAAGATGGTACCGCTGGGTTTAAAGCATATTGGAAAGGAATTAAGGAAGTAGGGGAAGGGAGTCAGACCCTTGTTGAGATTATAGAAAATGAGCGTATTGACACGCGCATCGTATTTTTAAAACCACTGAAGTCTGAAAGTAACGGCTATTTTACCTTTGAAAGTGAGGCATCCAATACCACCAAAATAATTTGGGGCTTTAAAGGTCACAATAAATTTCCTGCGACCATGTATATGCTGTTTTTTAATATGGATAAAGTGGTGGGGAAAGATTTTGAGGAAGGCTTAGGAAATTTAAAGAAACTCTTAGAAGCCTAAATATGAAAATCAATTGGTTTGAAATTCCAGTAGCGGACATGGAGCGAGCCATCGCATTTTATCAAACAGTCTTTGCTATTCAAATAAACAAACAAGAGTTTGGAGAGGTAGTCATGGGTCAGTTTCCTGCCAATTATCGAGTGGGAGCGGCGACCGGAGCTCTTATGAAGTATCCTTCCTATATTCCTTCCGCAGAAGGAACGCTATTGTATTTTAATTCGGTAGATATTCATACGGAATTGAACAGCGTTGTTCATGCTGGAGGGAGCATTCAACGAGAAAAAACAATGATATCACCTGAACATCGATACATGGCGGTTTTCATCGATTTTGAAGGCAATTGAATTGCACTGCACAGTACAAACTAATTATAGAGAAAATAGGATTGTGTGGTCTTTCGCTCCTAGCTGCCGGAGAAAGGTTCACAAAAGCATTATTCTTCTTAATCTCTATCTTGTAATACTCGGTACTCTTCGTAGCACTCACTGATTGCATCCAAAATTTGAAGATCATTGGCAGTGACAATAAAGTTATCTGAATAGTTGCAATTTTGAAGGATTGCATCGATATCATTGCGTTCTAATTGAAGTAGAGCACTCAAGGTCTCACGATCGAATTTACGTTCTAAAAGATTACGCACTTTATCATCTTCTTTCATTTTGCGCAGCTTTTGCATCTGCTTTGGTCGTTTTCCGAAGATATTATAAAGGAAATCTGCAGGATTGAAAATAGCATTCAACACCCGACTCACAGCCCCTGGCTGACTATTTCCAGCCTCATATCCTTTATTTAGTCCTGAGATACTGTAGCGAGAGTTATTATAAATTGGAATTTTTTTAGCATCAATTTCCAGGTATCCTGTAAGCTGAATTTCTTGAACCACTACCTCTTCAAGAGCAATCCCTATTTCTGTCATCTTAATTTTCACATCTCCGTACTTAATCCAGTCGGCGCTAACGCGGACCTGTAAAGATTTATATCCTAGGTATGAAAAATATAAAGTATCATCTGCTTGGGCCTTTACTTCAAAATAACCTTCAGTATTAGTGGTAGCTCCTTTGACATTGTTAAGATTAACAATGTTCACATTTTGAAGAATTTCATCAGTGGAAGCACTCAGTACGGTACCGCTGATCATCCCTTGTTCAAGAGTGGTTGGTGGGGTGTCCGTGTCTTGCGCAAACGCAGGAAAACAGATACTCATAAAGAGGAGGGCATATAGTATTTTCTTCATAGCAGTTGCAATTTATGGAATCTATCGAAAAAATCGAGCCAAATTTACATCTTTACAAAAATAATAACACTTTCAATCGCTTTCATAGTCATTCGGTACGTGTTTTCATTTAGAAACGACTAGAAACAAAACATCCCGCAAAAAAGCGGGATGTTATTATATAGAATGAGTAGCGACTAGCTACGACGTCTTCTTTTTCCAGAAAATGGGCTTTTTCCACCATCACTATCTGGTCTGCTAGGGCCACGTTCAGCACGTGTTGGTTTGCGATCACCATCTCCGCGACGTGAATCACTACGGTCACTACGCCCACCGCGATCACGATCTCCAAAACTTGAAGAGCGGTCACTATCACTACGACGGCGTTCACCGCCACCAGATCTAGAAGAACGATCAGAATCACCACCACTGCGACGGTCAGAATCACCACCACTGCGACGGTCAGAATCACCACCACTGCGACGGTCATCTCTTCGGCGATCTCCTCCGCCACCTCGGTTGCCTTTGTAGCCACCACCACCGCGACGATCACCACCGCCACCACCGCGACGTTCTCCACGGTCACCTCCACCGCCACGATTGCGATCTCGGCCTCCGCCACCTTGTGTCTCTTCAACACTTACACGACGTCCGTCCAAATCAAAATCTTCAAAAAGTGCGATGACTTTTTCTTTGTGCTCTGTATCCGTATTAAAGAATGAGAAGCTGTCTTTACAATCTACACGATAGATTCCATCTTGCCCTAATCCTGTTTCTTCTTTCAAGAAGTCTTTAAGGCGCATCCAATCAAAATCATCTTTACGTCCAATATTGATGAAATAACGTGTGGTTTCTCCAGATTCTTCTTTGGCTGCTGCCGAAGCATTTTCATTAAGATCCTTTGACTTCTTGTAATAGTTAAAGAAACGTGTAAACTCAACAGAGAACACTTTCTTTATAATTTCTTCTTTTGTATTATTTGCTAATACTTCTTCAATAGCAGGTAAGTAGGCATCGATTTCTTGATGCACTTCTGTTTTTTCAATGCTATTTGCAAGGTGTAATAATTGCACTTGGCAAATTTCTAAACCATCAGGAATGGTCTTTTGTTCAAACTTCTTGCCAAGAATCTTTTCGAGTTGTTTGATTTTACGGCTTTCGCTACGTGTAACAATTACCATAGAAGTACCGGACTTACCAGCACGACCTGTTCTACCAGAACGGTGCGTATAGGTTTCTATTTCATCAGGAAGTTGGTAGTTAATCACGTGTGTAATATCATCAACATCAATACCACGGGCGGCAACATCGGTTGCTACGAGCATTTGAATTTGACGTGCGCGGAAACTTTTCATTACCAAATCTCGTTGGTTTTGACTTAAATCTCCGTGTAAGGCTGCAGCGTTGTAACCATCACCAATAAGTTGTTCAGCAACTTTTTGAGTATCTCTTTTTGTTCTACAGAAAACTACAGAGAAAATATCTGGGTTGGCATCAGAAAGACGCTTTAGCGCTTGGTAACGATCTCTTGTGTGCACCACGAAATATTCGTGAGATACATTTTTTGCACCTTCATTTTTCGACCCTACGGTTATTTCCACAGGGCTCGACATGAATTCTTTAGCAATACGTGATACTTCACGAGGCATGGTAGCACTAAACAACCATGTTAATTTGTCTTCAGGAGTATCTGCAAGGATTGTTGTGATATCCTCATAGAATCCCATATTTAGCATTTCATCTGCTTCATCAAGCACGCAATAGCTTAATTTGGAAATATCGACCATACGACGACGCATCATATCTTGCATGCGCCCTGGAGTTGCTACAATAATCTGAGCTCCTTTAGAAATTTCACGAGCTTGCTCTTGAATATTTGTACCACCATAAACTGCAACGACACGAGCACCTTTCATGTGCTTAGCGTATAATTTCATTTCATTGGTGATCTGCAAACAAAGTTCACGAGTAGGAGCTATAATAAGTCCTTGTGTAGTTTTGCTGGTAGCGTCTATTTTTTGTAATAATGGAAACCCAAAAGCAGCTGTTTTTCCTGTTCCTGTCTGAGCCAGGGCAACCATATCAGTATCTTCTTCTAAGAGGATCGGAATGGCTTTTTCTTGAATTTCAGAAGGCTTTTCAAAACCTAAGTCGGCAATAGCCTGAAGTAAGGGCGCATCTAAGCCCAATTGATCAAATGTCATTTGATGTATTTTAATATGTTATCGTGCTTTAGAAGCGCAACGACGTTTTAAAATCCACTTGCTTCGATCAACACGGTGCCATGATATTGGCAGAACCTCACCCTGAGGTTTTTCAAGCTGCAAAATTAGGCTTAAAAATGGATATAAACGATTAAAATACAAATATAATATAACACACTGTTTATTAGCGTTTTGTAAGCTGCTAATGGCGCTATTATTCGAGAATATGGTTTAAGAATTGTGACATCGCCTTTCCGCGATGGCCAATTTTACCTTTTAAGGCAAGGGCCATTTGCGCAAATGTAGCTTTGTAGCCAGAAGGTTTGAATATAGGATCATACCCAAAACCACCATCGCCATGACGTTCTTTGGTAATCTCACCGGTGCATATGCCTTCGAAAGTGGTCATGGAATCAGCTTTCGCGAAAGCGATAACCGTCTTAAACTGTGCCGTTCGGTCTTGTTTCGTTGCCAATGAGATCAACAGCTTATTCATATTGTCTGATGCATTTTTCTGAGGTCCAGCATACCGCGCGGAATATACGCCTGGAGCTCCATCTAATGCAGATACTTCCAATCCGGTATCATCGGCGAAGCAATCATAGCCATAGGTGTCTTTTACATATTTGGCTTTTAGAATCGCATTGCCTTCAATGGTGAGGGCACCCTCTATAATATCTTCAGTACATCCAATGTCTTCCAGACTTTTAAGTTGGATATGAGTAGGCATTAGGTCCTGAACTTCGTGAAGTTTATTCTGATTATTCGTAGCAAAAACAAGTGTAGTCATGCTACAAAGTTACACCAAACTAAAGATAGCAGCACCATAAATAGCGAAACGTACAAAGCGCAGTAAGCCGAATAGCAGGTAGTAACTAAACTTAAATCGAATCATCCCAGCTGCTAAACTAGAGATAGCAAAAGGTATAGGAAGTAGTGCGCCAACAACAATTAAAAACCCACCCCATTTCTGGGCATTCTTAATGTGTTTTGCCATTTTTACCTCGAGGTAATTATGTACAGATGAAATTTTCAAGGCTGCAATACCTGTGAAATAAGAAACGATACCTCCTGCATACGATAAGGTCGCAATGATGGAAAGGTACAGTATAGGGTTATCTGTTTTTCCGCTCCACGCAATAAACAATTCTGGAGGGATGATACCGAGTATAGATTCTGAAAGAAAGAAAACCGTTAAAATGAGGAAACTTGAATAATGCTCAATGACATAATTCAAAGCCTCATTGATATCAATCACATAAAAGTGAATTACAACCAAAGCTGCCACTACCAAAAGAATAGGGGGTAATGCCTTTTTTAAGGCATCGCCAAGAAATCTATAAAATCCTGTATAGGTATAGTATTGATGCAGTAATTGCAATCTATTTTTCTTTCGGGCAGGTACTTCGGTATTCATAGTAGGACTTCGTGATCTAAAACAGTTTGCAAAAATAACGTCTAACAGCCCATTTTGTGATAAAAAGGTCATAAATTTTAGATAAAATTAAAGGCTAATACATAAGTCGTAAAAAAAGTCGCCAACTTACTGATGATGATAAGGTTCTCCTTTTAAAATGCTATAGCCGCGGTAGAGTTGTTCTGTGGCAAATAGCCGTACCATTTGATGGCTAAACGTCATTTGAGATAACGCTACTTTTCCTTGTGCTTTCTGATACACAGATTCTGAAAATCCATAAGGCCCTCCGATGACTAAAACTATGGTTTTATAGCCGCCATTCATTTTTTTTTGTAAAAACTTGGAAAAGCCTACACTGCTAAATTCTTTTCCATTTTCATCCAGTAAAAGGAGATGTTCCTGTGAGCCGACTTTGTTCAAAATAAGGGATCCTTCCTTTTCTTTTTGTTGTGCTTCACTTAGATTTTTGACATTTTTTATATCTGGAATAACTTCAATACTGAATTTTATGTAGTGATTGAGTCGGCTACTGTATTCATCAATAAGTATCTGCAGTTGCTTATTGTCTGTTTTACCGATACAGAGTAGTTTAATGTTCATGCTTCAAATGTACCAAAACTCTGAATGAATGGTTCATTACTGTTTGGTTATGGTGTGCAATTTTTCAAGAGATCCATGAAAGAGATCCTTATCTATGTGCTTATTTTCAGGATCTAGGTCGTAAGTATCGGTTTTTTGCCAAAACAACCAATCATTAGGTGACCAAGGCATCGGGATCACTGGGGTTTTATTTTTAGTGTAATCGGCAATCCATAGGGGATATGCGGCTAAACGATCGTCTGAAAGGTAGCTTTGAGCGAAAGACGTATTTGTGTATAGTATAGGTCTTATCTGTGTTTTTTTCTCAATAATCTGAAGCATTTGAAGTAAATTGTCAACAAGTTGAATGGCACTGCCTGAATGATTACGAATACTCGCGCGTTCAATATCAATGATGAGCGGTAAGTCTCCCTTGGTATAGTCCTTCACGGCTCGTAAGAAATTTTGAGACTGTGCTACAGGATCATCAGTACTCACATAGAAATGATAGGCACCTCGTATCATACCCTGCGTTTTTAATTCACTCCAGTTTGAAAGAAAACCTGGATCTGTGTAGGTAATCCCTTCTGTAGCCTTGCATATCGCAAAGGCTATGTTATTAATTTTATTCCAATTAATGGTTCCTTGGAAATGAGAAACATCGATTCCATATACGGGTATGTCATGTGCAATTTGAGTTTTGTTCTGTTGGACCGTATCCTTTGTCTTCTCAGGAGGTGCTGTCTTTTTTTGAGTCTGAGAACATGAAAGTATACAGAATACACAAATTATAAATAGGGGTGTAGGGCATTTAAATTTGTTCTGGTCAGTCATAAGTGTGTTTTTTCTTAGGGCCAAATAATTCCTGTTTGTTTTTGAGACACCCATGATTTTCCGCGTACGCTTACACTTCCATGTGCAGCTATACATTGCTGAATCCATTGATCTCCAGCACTGTGATTCGTCACTTTTTTACTAGAACAAAATCTACGATCATTCAAATCCTTGTACAATTGATATTTTGCTTTCGGCATGATAGGATATTTTAAAGTTACTTAATACTTTGAGAATTCTTAGTGAATCGTATAGTGAATATTCGCGTACCGCGCTGTAAGGGTATACACATTACCCATGGCCAATGTGACTCTTTTAGGTAAGTGGGATAGAGAAATTGGGATCCCATTAAGGTCTGGTGCATCAAAGATATTGTCTGTTTGCGGTGCTGTGAATTCAAGGATTCCTCCCTTAGGTAAGGGTCCGATTTGTACGTGTTGATTTGCTAATAATACGGGCATAATTCTCGGTTTATATAATTCCTACTCTTTTCAATGGGCTTTTCGGATACCGCCAATGTGTTATATTTTGAATTGTATTGTTTTTGAATTTGTGATTGCGTTAAGCGTGTTTATACTAACGCCAATGAGTTGGGGGTTGCCAACTTCAGAAGAAGTGTGAATGACCATATTTCCGTTCGTGTTAAACGCGACATCGTTTTGAACAGCGGTTGTATTTTCATTCATGTAAAATGGCCAAACTCCTGATGATTTGGCGCTTGTAGCGGTTCTTTGCTCAGTTTGGGAGTATGTGGCTGTAGATTGCATTTGAACTTCCATCCCATCTACTATAACGAGCCCAAAGGTATCGCGTTGCATATTTCCACTAAGACCAAAAGTGGTATCCCAGCTTGGGAATCCATGTTTCCAGACGGTATTGTCTTTCGTGCCAAAAGCTCTTGAAAACGCCGCCGAACTGAACCAGGGCAAATAGGAACTCAATAAGGGATTTGTACTCTTAGTTTGTAAAGGATGCCCTTCTATACTGAGTACATGGTCGTATGTGGCTTGTATAGAAATTGTATTAGAAACCACTTTCTTGGAAAGTGACGATAGTGCCTCGGTATTTGATTTTTGGATTTGATCAGGCGCTCCAAAGAAATTAAGATCTTTCACCTGGGTTTTTTGAGTCCATGCAGAGCGCATCTTTCTACTCGTTTGTGTGTTGTCAAAAGTGATGGTAGCCCCAGGAGCTCTCTTTATTTTTTCAAGTACGTTTTTCATGGTAATGCCATATGCTAACGTCTGTTTGCTGGCTGATGCATTCGCATAGAGCACATTTGCTTTGGTTATGATATCTCCAAAGAATTCAGCGATTAACGTTTGGGCACAGTTTATTTTGGAAGGTGCATTGATGCTGGCCCAAGAAGTATAAAACTGTGACATTATTTGAGGGTCGGTATAGAAGTTTGTTGGAAGCGTCGTTGAATGTATATATGTATTCCATATTTCATAATAGTCACCCAAACAGCTTTGGAAATCATTTGTAGAAATGGGAAGTAATTGCCCAATCACTGCAGCGTAATTTTGAGAAAACAAATTGGCTTGAATAGGGTTGTAATAATTATTGATTGACTCTGGAGGAATGGCATCTAATACGTTCCACAACCATTCAGATTGAGAGCCTAAGGACGCACTACCTTGATATAGTTGAAAGGTTTGAGCGTCTAATGACAAGCCTGCAATTAGTGAATGGTACCATTGTAATGTAAGTTCATTCATTCGTTGTTGTAATTAGATTTTCGTTTAAATAATCTGGAGCTGTACTAATGGAAGAACAACTCCAGATTTACTGCCAAATACTAACTATTAACCAATAAAATCTTTAGTATCGGTAACAAGAACTCCAAGCAGTTGAGGGTTACCTGCTGGGCTTGTTATTTTCACAGTCATTGAACCACTATCTGAGAAAGACACTGAAGTTGAATTCCCTCCAGAACCAGATGCACTGAAAAAAGGCCAGAAACCACCACTAGCAGCCGCTGTAATAGTTTGTTGATCTGAACTTGAATAAGACGTATTCGATGTCATTGTAACATCAATGCCATCTACAATAACCACAGCATCAGCAACGCGTTGCATATTGCCACCAGAACCAAAAGTGGTATCCCAAGTTGGAGAACCATTCTTCCATACTGTATTATCTTTAGTTCCAAAGGCTCTTGAGAATACAGCACTGTTATACCATGGCGTATATGTGCTCAAGATTGGATCTGTAGATACTTTTGCCAAAGGTCCTCCAGCTACCGTAGTTACATGCTGAAAGCTAGCTTTAATGCTTAATCCAGCACTAGTAGCTTCTGTTGTAAGACGATCATATGAAGAGTTTGCTCCAAATGAGAAGAAGCCATAATTTGCAGATGCACTGGCATTTGCCCAGGTATGATCCATAGAACTAGAAGCCGTTTTACTATCTAAAGTGAAACTTTTTGCAGGTGCCGATTGTAAAGAGTTCTGCAGTTGTGCGATCGTTAAGTTATAGGCATACCCTTTTCCGGAAGCCTGGGCATTTGCAAACATAGTATTTGCAATAGTAACTACATCATTGTAGAAACTAGCGATCAATGATGCCGAACAATTCATTTGAGAAGGCGCATTTACAAAGGCCCACTTTTTAAAACCAGCGCTCATGGTAGTAGCACTGTCAAATATATCGGTAGGTGCTGCAGATGATTTTAAATACGATAACCACTGCGCATAATAATCTCCCATACAGGTTTGGAATGTATTATCCGAAGCCGGTTTTAAATTGGCAATTATCGATTGATAATCTTGTGAGAAATTATTGCTCTGGTTTGGGTTAAAGAAATTATTAACCGACTTTGGAGGAATGGCATCTAGAATATTCCAAATCCATTCTGAAGTAGGTCCTGTGGTGGTCGTTCCTTGATATAATTGGAAATTTCCAGGGCTTAAGGATAAACCGTTTACGACTGCATTATACCACTGCTGGGTAAGTGTTTGCATTGAGTTTTGTACTTCTGACATATTTAAAAATTTTAGTGTTTGTGCCTACTCTTTGGAAGGTTTTTCGGCGAGCACCCTGCTCATAATAATCTGATTTGTAGCTACCAATCGATTACAGATTATTGATTGCCTTACAAATGTATTTGGATATGGGGTGCTATTTAATCGCCGTTTTGCGCGTTGTACAAAACCCGTAGTATTACGATTTTAATAGGCTAAAACACGATTTTTTGATAGAACTATGCTTTCGCGAAAGCAAAAAAAACCCAGGACATTTGTCCTAGGTTTTTTGGTATGGGCGTTATTCTTGGATGTTAAAACAAATTGTCTAGCTGTACGACTTTGTTTTGAATTGCATAAATAACCAATCCTGCAATATTCTTTGATTCAGTTTTTAATAGTAAGTTATTTCGGTGTCCTTCAACCGTACGCGGACTAATAAATAAGGCGTCTGCAATTTCGTTTGCGGTAAGTTGTTTGCAAATAAGTTCTAAAACTTCTATTTCCCGTTTTGTAAAGTAAGTGGTGTCAAAAGGAGATTTTATTTTTTTCCCTGAGGGATTCAAAAGACCTTCTTGGATATATCTCATGACTTGACTGTCATAGTAGAAACCCTTTTGAGCAACTTCTTTTATAGTGGTTACCATTAAGGAAGGGGTGCTGTTTTTTGCGAGATAAGCAACGGCACCAATAGAAATCATATTCACAATAAAGGGCTTGCTAAAGTAGCTCGTCAAGGCAATTATTTTTATTTCTGGGAATTCTTTGGTAATAATTTTGGTAGCCTCAACTCCATTTAGTTCAGGCATTTTTAAATCTATGATTATGATTTGTGGCAGTATATCGACTTCTCTCAATTGGGTAACGAGATCATTTCCATCAGAGGCATCAAATAAGACGTTAAACTCCTTTTGTTTGTCTAGAATTCCTCTTAGTCCTTGTCTAAACAGCAATTCATCATCGGCTAATGCTATAGAAATAATATTACTCATGTCGTGGGGAGATTATAGTGAATGTACTTCCTCTATCGGGTGTACTATCAATGTGAAGGCTACTGTCTAATATCACGGTTCTACTTTTAATGTTTTGCAAACCAATACCTGACCTTTTGTGAAGTAGGCCTATACTAAAGCCGGTGCCATTGTCCTTACAGCTTAGTTCAAATCCTAAAGGTTTACGTATTAGATCAATACTCATTTGAGTTGCTTTACTGTGTTTTACAGTATTGTTTATTAACTCTTGCACAATCCTAAAAAGATGTAATTCTTTGGTTTGCGAGAGTCCGGAAATGGTTTGAATTTCATGTAGAATTTGAAGGTGACTACTTTTGGTGAAATCATCAAATAATTCTTCAAGTGCCACTTTGAGTCCAAATTTATCCAAGATAGGAGGTAAAAGGTCATGAGCTATCTTACGTGAACTCTCAATGGTGATTGTCGTTACGCCTAGTATGTGCTCTACAGATGACTTTTGCTCTTTTGACAAATCTTCACTTTCTAACAACATATTTGCGGTGAGACTTATCACGTTGAGTTTGGAACTAATGGCATCGTGCAGGTCCTGTGCAATTCGTTTCCTTTCTTCTTCTTGTGTATTTATAGTGGTTCTTAATATCTTTCGTTGATATTCCAATTTCAAATTAATTTTCTCTATCTCTTTCTGTACGATTTTGCGCCTAGAATAATGGAAAAACAACAAGAGTCCTGAGGTCAATAACACCAAGAAAATAATTCCATATACGAGTGCAGCAACTACGGAAGCTTGTGTTTGGATTGAGAGATATTGTATTTCCATTCAAGTAACATTAATAATAGATAGATTAGATAGAGTACTTTATTCATAAACCACATATTACTAACTGTGCTTTCATCCAAGCCAAATTGGTAATTTCCCAAAAGAAAAATTAAAGTACTAGAAGAAAGGTACATCAGAATACCCGCGTTTATATACAAATAGGCTCCTTTTTTATTGAGAGAATTATACAGATGAATGATAGAATAAATAACGAGCGGAAAGGAAGTTAAGAAAACTTCCAACAAGCTAAATGTATACCATAAATCCGGTTCCATGAAATAATGCACCCCGAGGATTATAAGTACCAAAATGCACACGATATGTGCAATTAATTGTTGTTTACGCGTAAACAGCCGGCCGTAAAAAAGTGATAATAAGATAAACTGAGAAATGAAATATAGATGTGATAAATACAAATTGTCTGTGCTAAACATTGCATAGACATTACTTGTTGCCAATACTGCAAACATACAGATGATATAAAGGACAAATATCTTAAAGACTACGGCTTGACGGTGCAAGCTATAGCCTTTAAGGTATAGGAAAATGTTCAACAATAGGATTGCTAAACTTAGGTATGTTAAAATATCATTTATTATATCCAAAAGCTCAGGACTTTAGTGGTTTAATGGACTATCATCATCACAATGTCTAGGGCAAGGGGTCGTAAAGTCAAAGACGCCACTTCCTGATGGTGTCTTGCCAGGGATAGGGTCTTTTTCATTTTCAATGATTTCTTTAAAATGATCCGAACCGTCTAATTTTAAGGCACCTACGAGAAGTAGTTTTTCCTTCAATACGTACGGAGCGTTTGGATCTACTCCTATATATGCACGAATAGCAGCTTCCGTTCCATCTTCTAGATTAAGAGAAAATCGCCCATCGTTTTCAATAGTAATATGGCCTAGTTCGTTTAGTAAACTTACAACGTCAATTATTGGAATAACAAAAGCCTTAGGTAGCTTGCTATGACTTGTTTGCCAGTTTTTCGTGAAGTTTCCAGCGTCAATTATATCGATGCTATCTAGAGGGACTAATGATGCGGGAAGATTTTTTTTTGTTTCCATTGTATGAGTTTTAGTTAATGCATACCAAGTTCTATAAAATAATCCGGTTCGCAAACCGTAATTTGAAAATCAGGTATTTATACCTAGAAGAATTTTCAACCTTTTAACCGTTGCTCTAGTTAATGAACCGAAGTCGTTATTTTTATAAGGGATGCAGTATTAACTACATAGGGATTCCTTCGGTTTTCCTATTTTTACACAAATTGAAAACGATATGATTTCTCAAGAACAATTTGAAAAAGAGATAGCTGGTATTATTGCCAATGCTATTAGAGAAGATGTTGGAGACGGAGATCATAGCTCGCTGGCGTGTATTCCACCTTCTGCTCAAGGGAAGGCAAAATTATTGGTAAAGGATGAAGGGGTGTTGGCGGGCATTGCTTTCGCGAAAGCGGTATTCAACTATGTGGACCCAAACCTGAAAATAGAAATCCTTTTGGACGATGGAGCTCCTGTGAAATACGGAGATATAGCCTTCTATGTGGAAGGATCGTCCCAGTCTATTCTCAAAGCCGAACGTCTTGTTCTGAATGCGATGCAGCGCATGAGTGCCATCGCAACTAAAACGAAATGCTTTGTAGATCTACTAGAAGGAACAGGAACCAAAATACTGGACACTCGAAAAACGA
>JBLHXM010000065.1:0-19699 GCA_047630395.1 Dokdonia sp. | reverse complement strand
GAATAGCGCTATTGAGTTTTAGCACTTATTCTTGCGTTGATTCT
Source organism: Dokdonia sp. (assembly GCA_047630395.1). GTDB lineage: Bacteria > Bacteroidota > Bacteroidia > Flavobacteriales > Flavobacteriaceae > Dokdonia. Next base: position 19,655 of record JBLHXM010000065.1, on the reverse strand, counting down.
TCCACGGCTCAGGTTGAGTATTCAGGAGCTTTGAGAACGATCATGTCTGGTAATTTGGAGGCAACGATTTCAATAGACACCTTATCACAGAAGAAACATCTGTATGCGCTTGGAGCAATGGCGGACTTAAAAGGGGAGATCCAGATATTTGATAGCAAACCTAGCAATAGCGTTGTTGTGGATAGTCGTCTGCAGATCAATGACTCTTATGCCGTGAAGGCAGCCTTATTGGTGTATGCTCAAGTAGAACAATGGGAAGCATTTACGATGGAGAATATCAGTACGAAAGAGGAGTTAGAAAATAGAATTTTTGAAACTGCAAAATCGAATGGTGTTCCTGTAGATGCACCTTTTCCTTTCTTGTTGGAAGGCGAAGTAGCGACGATGGATTGGCACGTCATACAATGGAAAGAAGGCGATACCATACACAATCATAACAAGCACAAAGAAGCAGGTTTGAACGGAATTTTAAAGAGCAGAGCCGTTGAAGTTATCGGGTTCTATTCCACAAAGCACAAGACTGTTTTTACACATCATTCCACTAATATGCATATGCATTTTAAAACCGATGATGATACAATGGCGGGGCACGTTGACGACCTAGTCTTAGATAAGAAGTTTATATTAAAACTACCAAGATAATGAAACACACCTACCACATAAACGGAATGACCTGCAATGGCTGTCGTAATCACGCAGAACAAACACTTTCTAAGGTGGAAGGTGTGACTGAGGTATCTGTAGATTTAGAGAAGGAAGAAGCGTCTATTGGGATGGAATCTCACATCTCCTTGGAGACTTTTCAGAAAGCACTGCAGGAGGATGGTGGAAGTTATAGTATTCATAAACATGGAGAGCATCACAATACGAAAGAAACTAAAAAAGAAAAGCCTAAAGGCAAAGGAACGGGAACATTTTACTGTCCCATGCATTGCGAGGATGATAAGACCTATGATTCTCATGGCGATTGTCCTGTTTGCGGAATGGATTTGGTTGAAGAACAAAATGTATCTGCGATAGTATCAGAACAATGGACATGTCCTATGCACCCAGAAGTTGTACAAGACGAAGCTGGAGCTTGTCCCATTTGCGGAATGGATTTAGTCCCTATGAAACCGGACCTTTCCGCTGAGGAGAAGACCTATAAAAAATTACTGCGGAAATTCTGGATCGCCGTGGCTTTCACCTTGCCTATTTTCTTAATTGCAATGAGTGAAATGATTCCTAACAATCCATTATACGATTTTATGGAACAAAAAGGATGGAACTGGATTCAATTTGGTTTATCCATCCCCGTTGTATGCTATGCTACTTGGATGTTCTTTGCGCGCGCCTACCGAAGCATCAAGACTTGGAACCTTAATATGTTTACGCTTATTGGTATTGGAGCAGGGGTGGCTTGGTTGTTTAGCGTATTTGGGATGTTGTTTCCAGATTTTTTTCCAGCACAATTTAAAACAGAATCGGGTGCTGTTCATGTTTATTTTGAGGCGGCAACCGTCATCCTTACGTTGGTATTGATGGGGCAGGTTTTAGAAGCAAGAGCACATAGTAAAACAAACTCAGCCGTAAAGGAATTATTAAAGCTTGCGCCAAATAAAGCGATACGCGTGATTGATGGAAATGAAGAAGAAGTTTCCATAGACCAAATTCAAAAAGGAGATATCCTTCGAGTCAAACCAGGAGATAAAATTCCTGTAGACGGAGTCATTACGGAAGGATATACAACCGTAGACGAATCAATGATCTCTGGCGAACCTATTCCTATAGAAAGAGCCGAAGGCGATACTGTAAGCAGCGGAACGATAAACGGGAACCAATCCTTTTTAATGAGGGCCGAAAAAGTAGGGAGTGATACCTTGCTATCACAAATCATTCAGATGGTAAACGATGCGAGTCGCAGTCGGGCACCTATTCAAAAATTGGCAGATACAGTTTCGGGCTATTTCGTTCCTGTGGTCGTCATTATTGCGGCAATAACTTTTACGGTTTGGGTACTTTGGGGCCCAGAGCCAGCCTATGTGTTTGGGCTTGTAAATGCAATCGCTGTGTTAATCATTGCCTGTCCGTGCGCATTAGGTTTGGCGACGCCTATGTCGGTGATGGTGGGGGTCGGTAAGGGAGCACAGAATGGTGTGCTGATAAAAAATGCCGAAGCACTTGAAAAATTGAACAAGGTAGATACCTTGATTGTTGACAAAACAGGAACGATTACAGAAGGAAAACCAACTGTTTTTAAAATGGGTGCTTTTGGAGACCGCTTTCGCGAAAGCGAGATAGCACAACGTATCGCTTCTCTCAATAGTTCTAGTGAACATCCACTTGCCGAAGCTACCGTCAAGTATGGAAAAGAGCAAAAAATAGAAACTCAAAAAGTCACTGATTTTAGTGCTGTTACAGGGAAAGGGGTAGAAGGAACCGTAGCGGGTCAAAAGCTCGCCCTAGGGAATGATACAATGATGGAATATGCCAAGGCGACCATTACAGCAGCAATGGAAAAAGAAACCTTGTTCTTCCAGCGTCAAGGTAAAACAGTATCCTATTTGGCCGTAGATGGGGAAGTTGCAGGATATGTAGTTATAGGAGATAAAATTAAAGCGACAAGCGCCAATGCGATCGCGGCACTTCAAGAGAGAGGGATCAATGTGATCATGCTCACAGGAGATAATCACGACACTGCAGAAGCGGTGGCTCACGAACTTAATCTAGTCCATTTTAAAGCCGGAATGTTGCCTGAAAATAAATTAGAGGAAGTCAAGATGCTACAAGCACAAGGTCGTGTCGTAGCGATGGCAGGAGATGGAATTAATGACGCGCCGGCTTTGGCACAAAGTGATGTTGGCATCGCGATGGGTACGGGCACTGATGTCGCTATCGAAAGTGCGATGATTACCCTAGTAAAAGGAGATTTACACGGAATTGTAAAAGCGAGAAACCTAAGTGAAGCGGTAATGAAAAACATCAAGCAGAATCTGTTTTTTGCTTTGATTTATAATACGCTGGGCGTTCCCATAGCTGCCGGAGTTTTATTTCCATTTTTTGGGATCCTATTATCGCCTATGATTGCGGCCTTGGCAATGAGCTTTAGCTCAGTATCTGTTATTGTAAATGCATTACGCTTACGTTCAAAATCAATAAATTAAATAATTAATATTATGAAAAAAACCATGCTACTCTTCGTCTCACTTATATTCTTAGTGGGGTGTAATGAAACACCAAAAGAGCAACAAGAAGCAACTAAAGAAGCGGTCACAGAAGCCCCTCTAGCGGCAACACCTGAGAAGAAAAAACCCTTAAGCCCGCACACAAGTGCCATGGCCATGGTGGGGGATGCTCATATTCATATTGACTATTCTTCTCCAGGAGTACGGGAGCGCATCATCTTTGGCGGCTTACTTCCCTATGATGTCGTTTGGCAAGCAGGAGCACACCGGGCTACTTGGATAGAAACCAATAGCGATATATTGATTTCTGGGAAAGCGTTGAAAGCGGGTAAATACGGGTTTTTTGTAATTCCAAATAAAACAGAATGGACGGTTATCTTCAATAGTAACTGGGACCAGCATGGGAAAGACGATTACGATGAGAAAGACGATGTGCTGCGCTTTAAAGTAACTCCAGAAATTTCAGAAGAAATTCAAGAGCATTTAATATACACGGTAGAAAAAACTAATGACAGTTCGGGAACTATAAAATTTGCTTGGGAAAAGGTAGGCATCCAGTTTTCTTTTGAAATCAAATAAGCCTGAAATTCAAATAATACGTAGTATGAAAAAGAATATTCTATTTATAGGGATTGCAGTGATCATTGGATTGCTTGCTGGTTGGCTGATTTTTGGGAGCTCAAACTCAGAACCGGTATCCGATAGTCACGACCACACTGAAGAAACTGCAACACACATGTGGACCTGCTCGATGCATCCTCAAATTATGCAACCAGAATCAGGAGACTGCCCAATATGTGGAATGGATTTGATTCCTGCAGAAACGAGTGCAGAAGGTCTCGCTGCCAATGAGATTAAGATGACCGAAAATGCAATGGCACTGGCAAACATTCAGACTACTATTGTAGGGAATCGTGCATCTAGTAGTGATGACAATATGATTTTACTATCTGGAAAGGTTGAGGTAAATGACGAAAACAACTCCGTGCAAGCGAGCTATTTTGACGGACGTTTGGAGCGATTGAATATCAGCTATGAAGGACAAAAAGTAAATAAAGGACAACTGTTGGCTACTATATATGCGCCTACACTTATAGCTGCGCAACAGGAGTTAATCACAGCAGCGTCCTTAAAAGAGTCTCAGCCGGCTTTGTATAGCGCTGTTCGTAATAAGTTGAAACTATGGAAGCTTTCTGAAAGTCAAATCCAAAGCATAGAGACCACCGGAAAGGTTCGTGAGCACTTTCCTGTATACGCGACGGTTTCAGGAACGGTAGCCATGGTAATGGCGTCAGAAGGAGACTATGTAAAGCAAGGGCAGCCTATTTTGAAAGTTAGCAACCTCAGTTCGGTCTGGGCAGCATTTGATGTGTATGAGAATCAAATTTCTCAGTTTAAAAATGGACAAAAAATTACCATTACCACAAATGCATATCCAGATCAAGCATTTGATGCTGTTATTTCATTTATAGATCCTGTTTTAAATAACGCCACACGAACGGTAACCTTAAGAGCAACACTCAGCAATAGAGAGCAACTTTTTAAGCCAGGGATGTTTGTGAAGGGAGAAATTCTAGGAAATGCGACTACAGACGCATCTGAAATGCTAAGTATCCCCGCAAGCGCAGTTTTATGGACTGGAGAACGCTCTTTGGTGTATCTAAAAACACATCCCAAGGAAGCTATTTTTGAAATGCGAGAAATAACGATTGGTCTACGTATCGGAGATAATTACCCTGTTACTTCTGGTTTAGAAGATGGCGATGAAATAGTTACAAACGGCACGTTTACCGTAGATGCGGCAGCGCAGCTACAAGGTAAAAAATCGATGATGAATAGAGCAGGAGGGAAAACAATGACAGGGCATGAAGGACATCTGGGAATGCAAGTAGGCACCGCAAGCAACACAGATACCGCTACAACCATGGAGATGGAATTACCTCCAGCATTTCAAACCGCCTTTCAAGCTGCATTGCAATCTTATTTTACGATGAAGGATGCTTTTGTAGCAAGTGATGCTGATCAAGTAGCAGCTTTCGCGAAAGCTACCGCCGAAAAAATGAAAACTATAGGAGTCAGTGATTTAGGCAAGATGGAGCAGTCACATCTATCGGAGAGTATCTCCCTGTTGGATGCTATTTCTGCAGATCCTGATTTGATTAATCAAAGAGCTCATTTAGTTGGTTTGAATGAAAATCTGGTCACCCTAGTCATGAACATCAAGTCTCCCTCAGAAGCAGTATACGTACAAAAATGTCCGATGGCCAATAACGACAAAGGTGCAATTTGGTTAAGTGCAGAAAAAGAAATTAAAAATCCTTACTACGGGGATGCCATGTTGAGGTGCGGAAGTGTGATTGATAGTATACGATAAGGGTTTTTTTGGTAGAAGGTAAGAGGAGCCGTTTAAATGGATGCGTCTTAGATGGTTCTTGCAAAAGAAAAGGGTTGCTATTTCTCAAGGCGTGGCGCATAGAGATTCCTGAAACACCTTAGGCGACAGTGGTTTCTTTTTTAAGCGTCATCCTTGTGATGTTTTAATTAAGCCGCTCTTTCTGTATTCCTATTCTAAAACAACGTTCCTCCCCAAGATACTGTGGATCTCCATTTTTTTCTGACCAGAAACCATCTAAAAGATGTTTTGTGATGCATTTATAAACAACGACCCCTTTATAGACGGCATCATTGTCTCCTTTGTACTTAAAATTGATAACCAAAATATTGTCTTTATAAAAACCAGTTCCTGATTGGCTTTGAGTATCGTCTATAAGCCACTGAGCATGAATCCTGTCATTCTCATCTACTGATAATTCTAGGGTTCCTCTGTACCCCGTTCCTTCTTCATCTTGATTACTCCCGACTATAGTGAAGCGACCTGCTAATTCTTTTAAGGTCATCCTTTTTTAATATTTTCTCATTTGTGAAATACACATTATTTTTTACTAGAATTATTCCAGCGCTTACAATTAGTTCCCAATACAATATGTACAAACCTCGGTAAAAAAAAGGTGTTGTTTGGCTATGAGGTGTACATATGGTGTCGGTTTTTTTTGCTTTGGCTTTTATAATTCGTTCATATAGAACCGTAATTTAATTTCTACATTATTGATTGTGGTCAGAAAAACATTGCTATTGTAAGCAAGCGAACTTTGTTATTTTTTAAACATATTCTATCTATCTATTTTTAAATGGTTGTTCTAAAAAGTCTCCTGGTATAATTGTTTTATTATTGGATATAAAATATTAAAGAGTTTATTAGACAGAACTTGAAGAATTGGTATAGCAAGGCCTTATTGTATTTCTACTAGCCTTGCTTATTACAATATCTGTTTATTTAGAAGGTGTTGAACCAGCACGCCCAAAACTAACACGTTCAATTAAATAGTCAGAAGCCCAAAGACCTCTTCTTACAGATGGACTTGCAAAGAAGTAATTCTGTAATGAAATTGCTACTTGAAAAGAGAAATCTGTAGAATATTGGGTTGCTTGATCTATTGATTCACCACATTCTATGTTTTGGTAATATTTCATCCAATCTTTAGTACCTCCATCTGGGGGTAGATTAGAACTGCCATTGTATTTTGAAGCATCAGGCATCATAAGTTTTGCATGCTGTGGAAATCCTGCAGAATTATGACATGATATGCATGATGATGTTGTTAAATCGGCCGGACCATCAAGTCTGCCATTCCAGCCTAAGTGTTGAGGAGGAAGATCGGCGCTATCGAAAATTACAGTTTCTTTAAGGTTATGGTTCACTGTTGTATTAGTATATGGAAATGCTGTTGTAATATTTTTCGTGTTTTTAGGATCATTCCCCCACATAAGGCCAACAGGAACAAGGTTCATGAATTTATCTTTTTTATTCAGTTTTCCATTGTAACAAAATGTTCCAAATACCCAACCTGTTCCTTCTGGATTAGAAGGGCTCCTATTAGCTCTAGGATCACGTACAGAGATATCCATTTGTAAAAGGTGTACTTTGTTTACGCTACGTTTAGGTGCTTCCGTTGTACCCTTTGGGATCTCATTCATAAATGTATTAGTGATATAAGCATTCCAAGTCATAGGATTTACAAGATAATCTACCTCATCACCAGAACCCGTTTTTGGTGCATCAGTAAAAAGTAGTTTTATAAAAACTGTACCTTCAGGGAATCCACCATCTGGGTAACGTTTATCTAGTACTTTGTAGTTAGGGTTTTTAGGATCCTTCCACATAGTTCCCATTGCATATCCAGCCATGTTGTTAACTAGAGTAACAGCATACACACCATAGTTACTTCCTTTTTGTTTAGGTCCTAATTGGAAAGCATTTATAGGAGCTTCTTTAATAAGTCCGTGAAAACCTTCAGTACCACCAAATGGTGGTCCATTATTTCCATCAGTAGCACTGTAACCATCTGAGCTTGGATGTAACCATGGAATGTGATACCAATCTCGGGTTTTATTGAGATAAGGATCCCAATTATTTCTATTTCCTTCTAACCCATATTGTCTAACTGCTTCTATATATTCTTTAGGATTTTTTTTAAAGTCAATTTCAGACATAAAAGCAGGGATTTTTGTGGGTTTAACCATTGGAAAATCTGTCTTTATTCTAAAAACTGGTTGATCTGAATATTTTTCAAAGTATTCTTCTTTTGACACCATGTATCCAAAATCAGGAAATCCATGTCTTCCGAAATTCATCTTATCTAGAGCAGTTAATTCAATAGATTGCTCTGAAATTATTTCGTATCCCGTTTTGGCATCGTCTACAATAGTACTTTTAGTTATTTCTTCACAAGAGGTGAAAACTAAAAATACTGCCATTAGTATTAAAACTCTATTTATCATTTTTTGTTATGTGTTTCGTTTTTAAATTGATGTTTTATGAATTAAAATGTTAAATCACTCAAATTCAATTGACATGCATCTCTTACGCGTTCTACCGTTGCAGGGTTTTGTAATTCAAACCACTCATCATGACCACGATCTTTACGTGCAGCCAGAATTGCATGCTTGATAGCGAAGAAAACGGTATTAGCAAGAACCAATGGTGGTTCACCAACACCTTTTGAGGACATTAATAAATTTGGATTTTCAGGAACTTCATCAGCTGAATTTCGTGGAAAAAGATCTACACGAAAATCTTGAGGAATACATGTTGCCGCTGGCGGTTTATAGGTCCATGTATTAATTGTATTTAATGCTCCAACGGGAGCTGATTTTGTTGGCAGGTCTTGAGTTACGCAATATTCTGTGGTCATGTATCCCAGTCCCATAACAAATGCTCCTTCAATTTGTCCTACGTCAATAGCAGGGTTGATACTTTTTCCTATATCGTATAAAAGATCACTTCGAAGAACTGTTGTTACACCTGTTAAAACATCAATTTCAACTTCTGTACAAGCTGCACTATAAGTGAAACCATAAAATTGTTGGTCTCCCGATAAAGATCCTTGCGCATCTTTCATGCCCGTTGTATTGTAAGATGCTTGACTACATAAGTCTACAGCATTCATATAGGCTTGACTTATAATATTGTACCAGATCATTCGCTTTTTAGGATTTCCTTTTGTACTAACTTTTTCACTCCATCCTTTTTCTTTATAATTCCAAAAATCAATTCCGTTATCTCTACACCATTTATCTCCATTTCTAGATAATAAGCTTAGACACATATTCTTAAGTCTAGAAACCTGCAATTCACATGCTTTTTTAACAGCACCTCCGTTAAGTATTGTCCCCGAAGTAGCTCCTGTTGAAATTGCATTTGGAACGACTGAGGTTTTCATCGCAGTCATTTCGATTAGCTCTAAAGGAATATTTAATGATTTCGCAGCGATTTGAGCCACCTTGGTCATGATTCCTTGTCCCATTTCGATTCCACCATGTGTTACTCTCACAGATCCGTCCTCAGCATAAATATTAATTTGCGCACCGCCTTGCATTAAAAAGCCAAGGTTGTACCCTAAACCATACTTCAATGGAATCATGGATATACCACGTTTCTTCCAACGATTATCACGATTAAATTCCTCTATCTTTTTGGCTCTTTTTTCGAATTCACTTGTTCTTTTTAAACGCTTCCAAACTTCAGGCATTAAACAATAATCTAATACTTGACCGTATGGAGTCGTATCTCCTACTTGATAAAGATTCTTTTCTCGCAATGTTTCCGGTAGCATCCCTAATTTATGGGCTGCAGCTTCGATTGCTTCCTCCATAATAATTCCTGCTTGAATTCCTCCATAGGATCGCATGGCTGTACTACTGGCTAGGTTTGTTTTACACACTTCCCCTTTAGCATAAAAGACAGGAACATTATATGCATTGTCTGAACCTAAAATTGTACAATCCAAGACATCGAAAGAGCAATCCTTGGTATTTCCTCCATTAGCGTAAAACTGTGTATATGTTCTTTGTATTTTTCCTCGATCTTCACCTTCATTTTGAACGGCAATATTCCATGATCCTACCATTGGATGACGTTTACCTATCATTAAGGTATCTACCTCACGTGGCATCGCAATTCGAATAGCAAGATTGTGTTTTTTACAGGCTATTGCTGCAGCGGCGGCAACATATGGGGTTCGCGTACATTTTCCTCCATAGCCACCTCCAAGGCGTTTTACCACAACAGAAATATTATTTTCTTTAATGTCCATCATCTGAGAGACTTGTTGTTGAACAGAGTCAGGGCTTTGAGTAGAAGAGTGTAAAATAATCTCACGATGTTCACCTGGAAACGCAATTACAGATTGTGTTTCCATGTAGAAGTGGATTTGAGCTCCAGTTTGTTGGGCTCCTGCTATAATGTCACATTCCTTCCCGTCTAACTTTCTTTTTTTATACTTCAAGCCTGTAAATACTTCGCTTGGCTCATTTTTTAGGGCCCAATTTCCCTGTACTGCAGGACTTTTTACTTCATGATTATCATCTTTTTGATAACCGGGGAAGAAGTAAGGATTCTTTTTTGTTTTTGGGTCGTAATGACGCAAAGCGTCTTCAATTGTAAGGATTACTTCTTCTTTAGCGTTTTTATATTCGATACAGTTTTCACGAATATATGCAGCAATTTCATTTGCTTCATTTTCGCCTTCTGCCACTACAAGTCCAATGGATTGACCAAAATAAGTTACACTGTTAACACAGAACAATGGATCTGGTGCGTAATCAGGGTAAGCAGCGTTAATTACTCCATTAACTCCAGGGATATCCTTGTGTGTGATGTAATCAAAAAAAGTTGGAAATTCTGCCTTTAACCATTGGATTAGTTTTTTAGTATCAACTTTATTTTCTTCACCCGGGACCTTGTAGCTAAACGAAGCAAGAGCGCGTTGACTTGTAACGAAAGACCCAAACATTCCTCTCATTGGAACAGGAATGTCATGGGTATAGATAGCTTCTCCAGTTGCCTGTTCGAAAGCAGATAACTTTATATAAGGTACGCTTAAAGGAGCTTCCATTTTACATGTTTGAATAAGCTGTCTTCCTTTACTTAATCCACTTTGTTTTTCATAGGATCCAGACTTATCTTCCTTAGGTACTGAATGAGGTGCAATACTATCTGTTACATGTAAAAAGAAGCGATAGAAATAACCTTCAACTAATGCTCTTCGGTAATCATTTGAGATACCTTCTGATGGCTTATCTAAATACCATTTAGGTAAGGCCTTAATTACACCGTTTAATTCATTATGAAGAATTCTCAAAGCTGAACTCATCGTTGATGATTCCCAAACTTTACCTATTAAAAAGTCTTCTGTTTTATTCAGGTGAAATGCAACAACATCAATACCACCAACGATCATGTTAATTTTTGACACTTTGTTTTTAGCATCAAGTTTTAGATGAATCCCCATATTAGCCAAAGAATGGGAGTTTACATCTCTCAATGACACCTTGTAGCAATCCATGTATTCATTCTTGTTTGTATAAGGAATGTTGTAGCTAACAAGTATTGCACTTTCAGAAAATGCTTTCTCGCAAGAATAGCGGTGCACAAAATCCAAGATTGGCATCACCAAATTTTTTCCGTTGCTTCTTACAACAACTTCTGTATTAAGCGTACTTAATGCTGTAAACAAATCTGAAGGAAATGGATTTCCATCTGGTTTCATATTGCGAGCGACAAGCATTGTATTTCCCGCTAAACTAGCTGTATTTCGGACAACATTACCGGCAGTTCGCTCTGCCATATAATGCAATGCTTTAAACCCTTCTTTTTTATGTTCTGGAGAATTTTTAATTAACTTTTCAAGCAATTCCTTGAATTGATTGTAGGTTATCGAAGCTCCAACTTCTAAACCTGATTGACCAACTTTAAAAAGTTTCAACTCCTTTAGTTGAGAGATATCAATGAAAACAGTAGGAGCAACAGGTTGGACATGAGGAATTCCAGTTGTTGTATTTCCAAAGACCAGTTTAAGCTGATTTCCAACTTTGTTCTCTGCCATTAATTCTTCCAACTTAGGAATTGACAAAGGTCGATACCATTGATGTTTTTTACTTTGGTAGTGAAGAGCTCTAGGTTTTTTTGAAAGATGCTTATTATCAATTCCTTCCACCTTTTTACTATGCTTAATCTTTTCGGAAGGAGACACATAACATTCCATGGTATGCTTCGTATCTATCTTTTTGTCAAAATCATAGGCGAAGCTTTTCATTGCATCAAGAATAGGACGGTATCCTGTGCATCGACAAATGTTCCCATCAAACCATTCTTCTATTTCTTTTTTATAAAGTCGTTTCCCTTTTTTTGCAATTAGTAAAGAGTGCATATTCATAACGAACCCAGGGGTACAATAACCACATTGTGAACCATTGTCTTTTGCTATTTGATATTGAACAGGACTTAACTCTGTATTCACCGACCCTAAACCTTCAACCGTTGTAACTTCCATTCCGTCCAAAGCCACAATTGGACGAAGGCACGAGTTTGCACTAATATTTGTAACTTTTTTAGAAGCATTATCTACATATGAAAGCATCACTGTACATGAACCACAACCACCTTGACCACACGCATGCTTTGTTCCTGTTAGTCCAATTTTCGTTGATCTTAAATAATCTACGAGGAGCATGTCAGGATCTGGGTTTTCTATTGTAACATTATTCCCATTCAAATAAAAACTGAGGTCAGAATGATAATCGTTTTCTGTGCTTTTTATATTGGATTTTACGTCATCTAAATACTGCTGATTAGCATGTGTGGTATTTTGAGATTTCTCCATTATTTTTTAGTTTTTTTGATTGTTATAAGTTTCCCTTTTCCAATAGCTGGCCATCGTTCTAATAGTATGATATTTTTTCAAAATAGACTTTTTCAGATTCCTTATTTGCAATCAAAAATTTAAGTTCTAGATTTTACGCTTCTAATTTTATTGTAATGGGGTTAAACATTACCCCCTTGGATTTATGATATAGCGTATTCAAAATATTTTGAGTCAGTAATTTGCTCCTTTTTCCAGCCTTCTCCAGACCAGTAAGTTTAGAACAATATTTTTTTGATTTACTATCAATCATTGATTGAAAATGCACGCCAACGGTTAATATAAGTTGTGTTTTAGTGCGGTTTATATATTGTTATGTTTTCGTTTATTTCCATCCTTAATCAGTTTTATAGGGTCCATTTTTTCATTTTTGGGAATTCATCTTTATTACATAAAGACATCCATTCCAACAGAGGTAATCCAATGTAATTTTTGTTGGTGAATTGCTCAATAAGCCATTCTGATTCATTTTTATAACCGTTAGGATGAAAAACAATTTTGAGATCAAGATTCAAATGATAAGTTGCGGCATAAGACCATATAATCGCGGCAATTTCATCACCATCTGTTGGCCAATTAGATTCAATATTTTCAGTGCCTATAAATTGTCTAACACGTTCCTCCGTTGTAGCTATATGTCCAGCTTCATGCAAAAAGTCGCCAGGATATTTTAATTTATCTAAGTCCATTAAAATTGTACTTCCCTTAATCGATAGCTCAGGTAGAAATGTATCATCAGATAATTTTTTCTCTACTACCATTATCTTAATTGAGTTAAGAAAATTAATTATGCACTCCAATATATCCTGTTGGTTAGTCAACTTCATAAATCTGTAGTTTCAATTTTTTAATGAAACACAATAATTGTATAAACGTACTATTGCTCTTATACTGGCATACAAATGCTTACTTTTATTTGTAAGTGGTTGTATGCCTTTGTAACGCATTAATTTACAATTTCAACATTCTCGCTCAACCCTGCAAGAAAGACCAAAAAATAGGGGGATATCCCTCATGAAGGTTACGGGTTTCCCGTAATCTCAGGATTAGGTACGTTTTTGCAACCACAGCAAACGCTCAATTTCTTGGGTGTTTGTTGTGGTTGCTTAGTGATTGGTGTCTATACTGTGCACCTTTCCGAAATTATATAGTAGGTAACCCTTTAGATGCTATTTGTTAAATACTGTGTTATTCTTCATGATTATAACACTTAGTATAGCGGTCTTCTCTTATTTTTTCGAGTTCTACGCTTCCCCTTTTTAGGACCCCTTTATATTCGATAAATAGTTATTATGATGTTCAGGTTTGATGATGAATGTAAACGTTGTGAAGAATTGTTGCTTGTTACACATTGAGAAATACCATTTCGAGACCTCTAGCTCGACCTGTTTCTTTAAAGAATATTTTTATGCTGTTAGCTTGTATGGATGATGTTTTTGCGCCAGAGTCTACCCGAGCTTTGATAGCTGGTATTCCGAAGGTTTCAAATGAGCACCATTCCTCACTCTCTATGAGTGTTAAATTGTCCAATATGTTATTTTCAGGTATTAATTATTTTTTTTAGTTCAAATAAATCTGTTCGTCTGTCTCTTAAATTTTTAACAGCTCCAAATTGATTTAGTTCTCTTAGTAAATCGATATCTACATCTGCAATAAGAATCATTTCAGTATTGGGTGTAGCTTCTGCTTTAATTCCGTTTGTTGGGAATGAGAAATCGCAAGGGGTAAACACCATAGACTGTGCAAACTGGATGTCCATATTTTCTACATTAGGTAAATTACCTACGCTTCCTGCGATGGCTACATAGCACTCATTTTCTATAGCTCTCGCTTGTGAGCAATGGCGTACACGCGAATACCCATTTTGTGTATCGGTCAAGAATGGAACAAACAAAATATCCATTCCTTCATCTGCAAGTAAACGACTTAGTTCTGGAAATTCAGAGTCATAGCAAATAAGGACTCCTATTTTACCACAATCTGTATCAAAGGCTTTGATCTGACTTCCGCCTTGCATACCCCATACTTTTGCTTCGTCTGGAGTAACGTGTAGTTTTTCATAACGTTCGGTTGTTCCGTCACGTCTGCATAAATATCCTACATTGTATAGACGACCATCTCTCATTTCTGGCATACTTCCAGAGATAATATTGATGTTATACGAGATAGAAAATTCTGAGAACTTATTTACAATGGCTTGAGTATGTTTTGCGAGTTCTCGTATCGCATCTGGAGTGCTTAAATGGTTGTCTTTTGCCATAAGCGGGGCATTAAAAAACTCTGGAAAAAGCACAAAATCTGACCTGTAACCCGCAACAGCATCTATAAAATATTCAGCCTGATTTAATAACTCATCTAGATCTTTATAAGGCCGCATTTGCCATTGAATGAGACCAAGACGCACATTTTTCTTTTTTGTCGCTGCTTTTTTACTTGGCTTCTTGTAATAGATATTATCCCATTCCATCAAAATGGCAAAATCACCAGACTCTTTATCTCCTTCTAAGTAGCCTTTCATCACTTTTGCGGGATGAAAATCATTTGAAATTTGGAAGTTTAACACTGGGTCATTTATTTCCTTGCGTTTTACTTTTTCAATATACTCTTTAGGCGAAATCTCGGCTGCATATTTACTATAATTAGGCATCCTTCCTCCAAAGGCTATCCCTTTTAGATTGAGGTTTTCACATACTTCTTTACGATAGTCGTACAACCTTCTTCCTAAGCGCAACCCTCTAAACTCTGGTTTTATAAATACGTCAATCCCATAAAGTGTATCTCCATCACTTGTATGCGTATCAAATGAAAACCTGCCAGTAATATCAACATACGTATGGTCATCCTCAAAATCATCATAGTCTACAATGATAGATAGGGCACAGCCTGCCAGTTGTCCATTAATCTTTAGAACAACCTGCCCTTCTGGAAACTTATCAATGAGTGCTTTTATGTGATGCTCTTTCCAGAAAGAACCTGGCATACCTGTATATGCAGATATCATCGCTGACTTAAGCTCTTGATAGTCGTTTAGGTCTAGAAACTTTAGTTCAATATTCTCTATGTCTTTTGTTTTCATTTAATTTTCTTCAAATGGATCTTGGACTGCCTCTGGATCATTATCCTTAGAATCTTCGTAGTCATTCTTGTCATAGTCTTCCATTACTCTCTCAAGCTTGGTACTGATTTTTACTAGGTACTTGGTGTCATCTGTTAGAACTTCTATGGCTTTAACAAGTTCATCCTTTGCATTTCTAAATCGGATAATATCTATATCATCATACCCATTTGGATAGTTTGCTACAACAATCGCAAGAATCTCTGGCGTTAATTTTTTAAAATCAACAATCACACGATTTAAATTGGGGTTGTTATTCTTCATAATTACATATCTAATAAATAAGCAAAAATCAAGGGAGCTACAATGGTCGCATCACTTTCAATAATAAACTTGGGCGTATCTATAGCTAGCTTGCCCCAGGTAATTTTCTCATTAGGGACTGCTCCACTATAAGACCCATAACTTGTGGTTGAATCACTTATCTGGCAGAAATAACTCCAAAATGGTGTTTCTGGTCGTTCCATATCTTGATATAACATAGGCACGACACAAATAGGGAAATCTCCGGCGATACCGCCGCCTATTTGAAAGAAGCCAATGCCTTTTTTAGAATTTGCTGTATACCAATCTGCAAGGAAGGTCATATACTCTATACCTGATTTTACCGTACTCGCTTTCAATTCACCTTTGAGCACATAACTTGCAAAAATGTTTCCCATAGTGCTGTCTTCCCAACCAGGACAAACAATAGGTAGGTTCTTTTCTGCTGCAGCATACATCCAAGAGTCCTTTAAGTCGATTTCATAGTACGCTTCGAGTACGCCAGATAGTAGCATTTTATACATATACTCGTGCGGTAGAAAGCGTTCCCCATTAGCTTCAGCATCTTTCCAGATTTTTACAATATGCTTTTGTAAGCGTCTAAACGCTTCTTCTTCTGGAATGCAAGTGTCTGTAACACGATTTAGTCCTTTTTCAAGTAAATCCCACTCATCCTGTGGTGTCAGATCACGATAGTTTGGTACACGTTTATAGTGGGAGTGTGCCACTAGATTCATTATATCTTCTTCCAGGTTTGCACCTGTACACGATATAATCTGTACTTTATCTTGACGTATCATTTCGGCAAAACTTTTACCTAACTCTGCGGTACTCATAGCACCAGCGAGAGACACTAGCATTTTTGCGCCAGATGCTAATTGTGCTTCATATCCTTTTGCTGCGTCAACAAGTGCAGCCGCATTAAAGTGTAAATAATGCTTTTCTATAAATTGTGAAATGGGCCCTTTAGTACGCATCATCTTCGTTTTGTTTTGTGGGGTTATTTTTTGCTTTTGTCTGGTAATCGTTATCGAAATTATCTTCGATATTGTCGTCTTTGAATTTGTAACTAAGCATTTTATAGTACAGTTTGGCAGCCAAGAAATCCGATGATTTATCTAGCATATTGGGGCACAACTCTACAATATCAAAACCTACTACGTTCTTATGTTTAAATACTTGACTTAGATACTCTAATGTTTCATACCATAAAAGACCACCAGGTTCTGGTGTACCCGTACTAGGCATAATAGAAGGGTCAAAAGCATCAAGATCTATGGTGATAAATACATTTTCTGTCATTTGATCTATGGATGCATCCATCCAAGAATCATCTTCTATCATCTCGTGTGCAAAGTAAGTTTTCTCTTTGTCCATTACAGTTGTCTCTGCAATATCCATAGAGCGTATTCCTACTTGAAGTAAGTTTGTGGTCTGACTAGCCTCATATAAAGCACAAGCGTGATTACAACTAGAACCTTCATACTCTTTTCTCAAATCTGCGTGCGCATCAAGTTGAAGCACCGTGAGGTTGTCATAACATTCATTAAAAGCTCTTATCGTTCCTATGGAGATAGAATGCTCTCCTCCAAAAATGGTAACAAACTTATTCTTCTTTATATAACCCTTTGTTTTAGCATATACAGCAGCTACCATCGCCTCTGGCGAACTGTTTTCTGTCACGGCATCAGTTAAATGTATCCCTTGTTTGTAAACTTCAGTTTCAGTTTCAATATCGTATAACTCCATATTCTCTGATGCATTTAAAAAAGCTTCAGGTCCCTTGTCAGCACCTTTTTGCCAAGTGCTGGTGCCATCGTAAGGAACTGGGATTAATACGATTTTTGCGTTTTCTAGTTTGCCTAATTCTTGTGGAATTCCAGCATATGTATGGGTTGTCATGGTATTAAAATATTTTCTTTAGTATGATAATTTTATAATCTCTGAAACTTCAGAATTTGAATTGTTCGCTTTCGCGAAAGCGTTATTAACACCATAGTCATATCCTAAAATAGATAGGAGCTGTTCTGATGTTTGCTGTTCTGCAAATACCGAAGTAACCAGCTTTCCATGATCATCCCGATCAATAAGAATATGTTTAGGTGTAGGGATCAAGCAATGTTGTAACCCCCCAAAACCACCGATGGTTTCTTGGTATGCTCCTGTGTTAAAAAAGCCAATGTATAGAGGTTTTTCCTGGTTATATTTGGGTAAATAAATAGCATTCATATGCTGCTCACTATTGTAATAATCATCGCTATCACAGGTAAGACCGCCTAGCAATACGCGCTCATATTCTTTATCCCATCGATTAATAGGCAGCATTATAAAACGCTTATTAATGGCCCAAGAATCTGGAAGCGTCGTGATGAATGATGAGTTAATCATATTCCATTTCTCACGATCGTTTTGCTGTTTTTGGTACAATACTTCATAAATAGCTCCGCCACTTTCTCCCACAGTGAAACTTCCAAATTCTGTAAAAACATGGGGTACAGCAACATCGTTCTCTTCGCAAACTTGTTTTATCTGACGGATGATTTCGCTCACCATATAAGCGTAATCATAATCATAAGCCAGTGAGTTTTTAATAGGAAAACCGCCGCCTATATTTAAACTGTCTAGGGTAGGGCATTCCTTTTTAAGGTTCACATAGACTTTCATACACTTTAAAAGCTCGTTCCAGTAATAAGCAGTATCGCGTATTCCTGTATTGATAAAAAAGTGTAACATTTTAAGAGTAACCTTAGGATTACCTTTAATCTCACGGTTGTAAAATGGAACTATATTTTTATAGCCTATTCCTAATCTTGAAGTATAGAACTCAAATTTTGGTTCTTCTTCTGAAGCTATCCGAATCCCTACATTATAGTTGCCATCAACCACTTGGTCAAAGAGGTTAATCTCCTCATAGTTGTCTAGCACTACAATGCAGTTTTTGTGGCCATTATTTATAAGGCGTGCAAGGTTTTGAACGTATTGATCGCGCTTAAAACCGTTACTAATAACATAAGTATTGTCTGTAATTTTACCTTGTGCCTTTAGGTTTTCAACGATGTCTACATCAAAAGCAGAAGACGTCTCGATATGGATATCATTCTTTAATGCCTCATCAAGCACGTGCTTAAAGTGCGAGCTTTTTGTACAGTAGCAATAGTTATAGTTGCCAGCATAGTTATGCTCTTTTATAGCATCTGCAAACCAGCCTTTTGCTCTGTTGATGTTGTCAGATATTTTAGGTAGATAGGTGAATTTTAAGGGAGCGCCGTGTTCTTCGATTAGCGCCATTAAATCTATTCCGTGGAAGTTTAATTCACTTGTATTTAAGGTGAACTCTTCCTGCGGAAAATCAAAAGATTGATCGATGAGATCAACATATTTTGTTTTCATTGTATGTAAATAAAAAATTAGAAAATGTAGTTTTTGTTCTAAAGAACAAAGGAAGCTGCGTTTCTAATAATTCAGATACGAAATATAAAAATAGTGGACGGGTCGAAGCTTTTTTGCTTCAACAAACGAAATGTGTTATTAACTTCAGAAGTCAGCCGGAGAATTCGGCTCCCTATCCCTAGGGCAGCTTTTGGAGTAGACTTCTTTATTCTCCTAAGCCCGAATATGAAAAAAGATTTCATTGTGATTATGGCAATGCGTTCTTCTTATAGAACTCATTATAAAGCAAACATAATGAAAAAATGAATTCAGTATACATTTCTACATAATATTTAACTAGCGGTATTTACATTCTGAACTTTTAAAAGAAACTAAAAGGTGTCCAAAGAAAAACAACCCTATTTCCCAATACAGAAAGTAATTAATTAGGTTTAAATAGTGCTAGGGGAGTGTGAGGTACAA
>JBLHXM010000064.1:0-19795 GCA_047630395.1 Dokdonia sp. | reverse complement strand
ACTATGACGGCCCAATTGTATTACGAACAAGTGCCTGCAACTGTTGCCAACTTTGTAGCCCTTGCCGAAGGGAATCACCCAATGGTGACTGATGAAGCAATGAAAGGGAAACCTTTTTATGACGGTTTAACTTTTCACCGTATTCTAAAAGATTTTATGCTCCAAGGGGGAGATCCAGACGGAAATGGACGTGGTGGCCCAGGTTACAAATTCCATGATGAATTTGTAGATGGACTAAAACACGATCAAAAAGGAATATTATCGATGGCAAATGGTGGACCTGACGGTAATGGAAGTCAATTCTTTATTACTCAGAAAGCCACACCTTGGCTCGATGGAGGCCACACCGTTTGGGGAAAAGTAGTTGAAGGACTAGATATTATTGATATCATCGCCAATGTGCCTATGCTCTACCCTGATGTTGCCGCAAACGATCCAAAAGCTGGAAAGCCAAAAGATACTTTATATCTTCAGAAGGTAAATATCATCCGCAAGGGAAGTGCTGCTAAGGGCTTTAATGCTCCTGCTGTTTTTGAAGCAGAACTTTCTGGACTTGTTGAGAAACGTGCTAAAATTCAAGCTGAAAAAGAAGCGGCTGCTGCCGAAAAATTCAAGAGCTATAAAGAAGCTTTTGATACTAAAAAAGCAGAAGCTACCGTATTACCTAGCGGACTTGGAATTTTCTGGGATAAAAAAGCTGGAGGCGTAAAGCCAGCCAATGGGGCTAAGGTGAAAGTTATGTACGCTGGATTTTGGCACACAGGTGAAATGTTTGATACAAACGTTCGCAGTATTGCTGAAGCGCAGGAAAATGTAAATCCACGTAGCCCATACGCACCTATGAGTATGGATTATAGTATGGAAGGAAATATCATCGCAGGTTTTAAAGAAGCTGTGATCCAAATGAGTGTGGGTGATAAAATCACTGCCTTTATCCCTACGCACTTAGCATACGGGTCTCAAGGATATGGGCCTATATTACCTGATACCGATATTCTTTTTGAGCTTGAGCTTGTAGAGATTACGAAGTAAGCTTTTGCGAAAGTGCAATGCATAAAAAAAGAGACTACTCGTACGAGTAGTCTCTTTTTTTATACTTGGTGTTTAGAGAACCTTTCAGTTTCTGTCGTACGTCTTTCCTTCTATTTCTTCGGAATATCCTTTAAGATCTCTAATACAAAATTCCAATATTTCTGTGCAGAAGGGATATTAGCTCGTTCATCTGGAGAGTGTGCTCCTTTAATAGTCGGGCCAAAAGAAATCATATCCATCTCTGGATAGTTCTGTCCGAGAATACCACATTCTAATCCTGCATGACAAGCGGCGATAAATGGCTTTTCACCATTGATCTTTTCGTACTTAGCTGCTAGCACAGCCAAAATAGGGCTCTGCATATTTGGTGCCCATCCTGGATAATCTCCTGAAAGTTCTACGTCACATCCGATCATTTCAAAAGCAGCTCTTAGCGTATTTGAAAGGTCCATTTTAGAACTCTCCACCGAAGAACGGGTCAAGCATCCAATTTTGATCTTTCCACCGCTCACGATCACGCGTGCAACATTATTAGAAGTCTCTACAAGGTCGGCGATATCTGGACTCATACGGAACACTCCATTATGAGCAGCATACAATGCCCTTGTCAACCCTTCTTGTACACCGAGCTCCATCACTTTGGCTGGAATCTCTATCGTTTCTAAAACAATCTCTAAGTCTTTTTCAAGCGAAGCAAACTCAGTTTTGATTGTCGATGCGAGCGCATTGAATTCATATTCAAAGGCTTCTTGCTGAACTTTATCCACCGCTACAATCGCAAAACTCTCTCTCGGAATTGCGTTGCGCAAACTTCCACCATCGATAGTTGCGATGCGCATCCCGTAGTTTGAAAAGCCATCAAAAAGTACGCGATTCATCAATTTATTTGCATTTCCAAAGCCTTTGTAAATATCCATTCCTGAATGTCCTCCTTGAAGTCCTTTGACACTTATTTGATACCCCACTTTTCCAGGCTCAATTGCTTCTTCTTTATAGGTACGCCTTGCCGTTACATCAATACCTCCGGCACAGCCTACACCTATTTCATCATCTTCTTCGGTGTCTAAGTTCAAAAGAATATCCCCTTTTAAAACGCCACCTTTCAAGCCCATGGCTCCCGTCATTCCTGTTTCTTCATCAATCGTAAACAAGGCTTCAATAGCAGGATGCGCAATCGTATCACTTTCCAAAACAGCCATGATCGTAGCGACACCTAAACCATTATCAGCACCTAAGGTGGTTCCTTTGGCACGTACCCAATCTCCATCAACATGCATTTCAATACCCTGAGTATCAAAATCAAAATCCGTATCTGAGTTTTTTTGATGTACCATATCCAAGTGGGATTGCATCACTACCATTTTACGATCTTCCAAGCCCGCCGTCGCTGGTTTTCTAATAATTACATTCCCTACCTCATCTTCGATAGTTTCCAAACCTAAATTGGCCCCAAAATCTTTCATAAACTGAATCACACGTTCTTCCTTTTTAGAAGGGCGTGGTACTGCATTAAGATCGGCAAATTTATTCCAAAGCGCTTTGGGCTCTAGATTTCTAACTTCTGGATTTGTCATTGGATTGAATATTTTTTGCAAAGGTAAATGCTATGCAGTGAATGTTATAATGAAAGAATGATTAAATCAAAAATCCCTGTCACCCTGAGCTTGTCGAAGGATAATACATTAACTATCAAAAATAAAGAAGCTCTTAGAAGGGGCTTCGACAGGCTCAGCCTGACAAAACATTTACTCAAATCTCAATGTCAGCCTGACAAAACATTTACTCAAATCTCAATGTCAGCCTGAGCTTGTCGAAGGGCAACACGCTAACCATCGAAAACAAAGCACAGGAAAGCACCAATTTTGACATTCGGCATTACAGTGCTGGCGCCTCGGTATTCTTTTCAGGAAATAATAACGAGAGTAACACATACAGCAGGATCACTACGGGCATAGCTACAAACTTCAAGATAAAAATGAGGATCACGCTTGCTAGCACAAAAAGGTAGCGTATCGCATTCTGTTTAAAGCCCCAGGATTTCATTTTTAAAGAGAACAACGGTAATTCAGCGTTGAGGAGATAACAACACAATGCGGTCACTCCTATGAGGACATAGACGTTTTCTAAGGCCGCTTTCGCGAAAGCGAGATCTCCATATTTTAAAATAAGTGGTAAACTGAGAATAAACAGCGTATTGGCTGGAGTAGGCAAACCAATAAAAGATCCTGTTTGGCGATCATCTACATTGAATTTTGCCAAACGATACGCGGAGGCCAAGGTCACGGCAAAACCAAGATAAGCCAGCATCGAACCCTGCGCTTGGAAATCAGAACCCCAAGGCAAACCATCTGCATTCAGTAGTAATTTATACATCACGATACCAGGAACAAGACCACTGGTCACCATATCTGCCAAAGAATCTAACTGGAGACCTACTTCGCTCTGCACCTTAAGAAGGCGGGCAAAGAAGCCGTCAAAAAAATCAAACACAATCCCCAGAACCACAAAGGCAGCGGCGTACTCCATACGATCATTCACCGCAAAAAGAACCGCCATACATCCACTAAAAAGATTACCCATTGTGATGGCGTTTGGAATGTATTTGTATATGGACATAGGTTAGGTTTTGTGTAAAAATAGGAAAGAAAATCATTTTGCCTTTGATAGAGGCAATATCTCCCTAAAAATAAAGTTTTATTTGTGTAATTAAATCGGATCTTTGTCCGACACATAGACTACTTGAGAAAGACCTTTACAATACTAATCCTACTTTTTACTTTCACGGCCTCTTCTCAGGCGGTGCGTAAATACTCCAACGAATTCCTAAATATAGGGGTCGATGCGGCAGCTTTGGGCCAAGCCAATGCGGTGGTCGCTAGTTCCGATGATGTAAATTCGGGCTATTGGAATCCTGCGGGTCTCGTAAACTTGGAAGACAATCAAGTGTCATTTATGCATGCGGCTTATTTTGCCAATATTGCCAATTACGATTATCTCGCTTTCGCGAAACCATTAGACGATAAAAGTGCCATAGGAATCTCAGTCATTCGTTTTGGCGTTGATGATATCTTAAATACCACCCAACTGATCGATGATCAAGGGAATATTGACTACAACCGTATCAGCTTATTTTCTACCGCCGATTATGCCTTGACTTTTTCATACGCTCGCCGACTTCCATTAGACGGTCTTAACATTGGAGCCAATGCAAAAGTGGTGCGCCGTGTGATTGGTGACTTTGCCAATAGCTGGGGATTTGGATTGGACGTTGGGATTCAATGGAAAAAAGGGAAATGGGACATTGGTTTGATGGCTAGAGACATAACGACCACGGTAAATGCTTGGAGTATCGATGAAGAAGAATTTGCAACCATTAGCGATGCCGTAGAAGGTCAAAACCAAGAACTCCCTGAAAGTACAGAGATCACCATCCCTAAATTGCAATTTGGAATTGGCAGATCCTGGCAATTTCATCATGATTATGCTTTGAAAGCGGAGGTCGATTTCAATTTCCGTTTTGCACAAACCAATGATATCATCTCTTCCTCTTCTGTGAGCATGACACCCGCTATGGGCTTTGAGTTTGGTTATGCCGATGTGGTATATATCCGAGGGGGCGTAGGTAATTTTCAAGACATCACCCAGCTAGATAATAGTGCTACTATTGGATTTCAACCGAATATTGGTGTTGGCTTTAAATTTAAAGGCATCCACGTGGATTATGCCCTGACTGATATCGGAGATCAAAGTGCCGCTGTTTATTCTAATGTATTCTCCATCAAACTAGATTGGTCTGTTTTTGGTGGCAGAGGACGCTAGAAAAGGGATTGTGAACGATCACTAAACGTTGTTCCAATTCTTCGAAAATTTTAAAGTACATGAAGAACAAAACGATTTTCTTTCGACTTGGTATTGGCGCTATTCTTTTAACTTCACTCGCTTATCTAATTGATTCAGACCCTCCATATCCGGATATAAGCACGACAGTTATGGAGTTTTCAATAATCTCATTAGTCTTTTTCGGGCTTTTTTATGCAGTTTATTTTATGGTCAAATTAGTGAGAGGAATCTTTCTCAATAATTTTCACTAAAGTGAATTGTTAGGAGCATTTAGGAAAACATCTTACTACCTACGACCCATTACCTAAAAGTTAAAAAAAATGAATCGAATCCTTTTATTATTATTATTATTTCTGACTTTTAATTTGACTTGTTTTTCGCAATCTGAAACGGAAATGAATAAAGATGCGAATAACGAATATCTGAAAGCGGATGTTAAGTTGAATGAAGTTTACCAAAAAATACTGAAGGACAACAGATCCGACTCAGTTTTTATTTACCAGTTTAAAAGAACGCAAAAAATTTGGATTTCATACCGTGATGCGGAGCTTGAAATGAAATTCCCAGCAAAAAAGAAACAACTTGAATATGGAAGCGTATATCCAATGTGCGTTTCTTTCTTTTTGAAGGAACTTACCCAAGAACGAGCTGAAAAATTAAAAGTTTGGTTACATGGAGTCAGTGAAGGCGATGTGTGTTCAAGTTCTGTTAAAAAGAACTAAAAATCAGCAAGCAAACTACTTTTAGTACTCTCCCATTATAAAAATCGCTCCAAGGCATGTGCCACCGCATCTTCCTTATTGGTGCTGCCGCTCACATAGTTCGCCAGTGATTTCAAGGTATCTGTAGCGTTTGCTACGGCAACTCCCCAGCCTACGCTTTGTATTAGTGCGTCATCATTGTGATTGTCTCCAAAAGCGATCACCTCCTCCAGTCCAAAATCATATTCGGCTTCCAAGAGTACTTTCAAGGCTTTTGCTTTATCAATATATTTTGGTGTCACCTCAAGATAGGTGTCTTTGGAACGATAGAGATGCACAGCGTCTCCAAAATCAGCAGAAAGATGTGCTACGATGCTATCTATTTCTTCGACGGTTCCCATACACATTAGCTTATGGATACCCAAGTCGTTGGCATTTAAAAAGTCGAGACTTTCGGTGGCTGGTTGATACACTGGAGTGACACGTGTGTTATTTATTTCGCGTAAGCTCCAATAATCTTCTGCATCAGTGAACCAGTGATCGTGACTGTAGATGCTCAAATTATAGCTATGTGCTGCATGATGTGGGATTAAGAACTTCAAGACCCTCGTCTCAAAACTATTGCTTTCAATAATTGCGCCTTTTTTTCCTAGGATGAGTCCGCCGTTATATGCAATTAAGGGAGATCCCGTTCGGTCCAATCCTTCCTGCAGGTAGCGCATGGCATTGGGCATTCTGGAAGACGCTAAGATTAATGGGAGGTTCGCTTTCGCGAAAGCGGTCACCGTCGCAACACTCAAATAGCGCTCAGCATTCAAAAGGGTACCGTCTATATCGGTACAGATAAGTTTATACATAGGAATGGTATTACTACAAAAATAAAAAACGGCGCACATATCTGTACGCCGTTTTTTGTTTTTGTCACACTGAGCTTGTCGAAGTGTGTTATTGTCTTGGACAGAGCCTGTGTTGAGCTTGTCGAAGTGCTCAGGCAGACAGCTTATTAGTCATTCACAAGTACCCATTCTCCTTTTTGAATTAAAGGAATGGCTTGCTTATACTTGACAGACTTACTTTCTCCACTCATGACATGTTTGATCGACACGATATCGTTACGACCAATTTTAGGCTGGTCACGTACGATGGTTTCTGTCACCTTTCGTTGTTGTGGCTGGGTATTTCCCGCAGCACGATTTTGAGCAGAACGTTCATCCATATTAGGGATTTCTTCCTTCTGAGTTTCTAATTTCTCTTGGGTCTTACGCACTCTTGACGCATCGGCCACTTGGTTCGAATCTCCTTGAGGAATTTCTCCTTTGAACAAGAAAGAGATGACTTCTTTATTCACCTTTTCAATCATTCCTTTGAACAGTTCAAAGGCTTCAAACTTATAGATCAATAATGGATCTTTTTGTTCATGTACCGCAAGTTGCACACTTTGTTTTAACTCATCCATCTTACGAAGGTGGGTTTTCCATGCATCATCAATAATCGCTAGGGAAATATTCTTTTCAAAATCACTTACCAATTGCTTTCCTTGGGTATCGTAGGCTTCCTTTAAGTTAGTCACGACACGCAATTCTTTAGAACCGTCCGTAAATGGCACTACGATGCGCTCAAACTTGCTCTCTGGATCTTCAAACACACGTTTGATGATTGGGAAGGCAAGTTCTGCATTGCTGTTCATCTTATCTCTGTAATGATCAAAAGCAGCATGATATATTTTATCTGTCAAATCCTTTGGATTTGTACTTCCAAATTCTGCTTCAGAAACAGGACTTGCCATTGAGAAATAACGAATCAATTCGAACTCAAAATTTTTGAAATCAATCGCCGATTTATTACTCTCTACAATCACCTCAGAGGTGTCGTAAATCATATTAGCAAGATCGACACGAAGACGTTCTCCAAACAAGGCATGACGACGACGTTTGTACACTACTTCACGTTGTGCATTCATTACATCATCATATTCTAAGAGACGCTTACGAATCCCAAAGTTGTTCTCCTCTACTTTCTTCTGCGCACGTTCGATAGATTTTGAAATCATCCCGTGTTGAATGACTTCTCCTTCTTTCAATCCAAGACGGTCCATCATTTTGGCAATACGCTCACTACCAAACAAACGCATTAAATTATCTTCCAAAGACACATAAAACTGTGAACTTCCTGGATCCCCTTGACGTCCTGCACGACCACGTAACTGTCTATCGACACGACGTGAATCATGACGTTCTGTACCTACAATCGCCAATCCACCGGCGGCTTTTACTTCATCAGACAACTTAATATCGGTACCACGACCTGCCATGTTTGTTGCAATTGTTACTATCCCAGCATTACCCGCTTCGGCAACAATATCTGCTTCCTTTTTATGCAATTTCGCGTTCAGCGTATTGTGAGGTACTTTACGAATGGCTAACATTCGGCTCAGCAATTCTGAAATCTCTACAGAAGTCGTACCGATCAACACCGGACGCCCTTGCTGCGAAAGTTTAGTAACCTCTTCAATAACTGCATTGTATTTTTCACGTTTGGTTTTATACACCAAATCATCTCTATCATCACGTGCAATTGGACGGTTGGTTGGAATTTCAACTACATCCAATTTATAAATTTCCCAAAGCTCCCCTGCCTCTGTAACCGCGGTTCCGGTCATTCCAGATAGCTTGCGGTACATACGGAAGTAATTCTGTAAGGTGACCGTTGCAAAGGTTTGGGTTGCATCTTCAATCTTTACATTTTCCTTCGCTTCAATAGCTTGGTGTAATCCATCACTATATCGACGCCCGTCCATAATACGTCCGGTTTGCTCATCGACAATCATCACCTTGTTCTCCATCACTACATATTCCGTATCCTTTTCAAATAAGGTATAGGCTTTTAGTAGTTGGTTCATGGTATGAATACGCTCCGACTTGATACTGAATTCATTGAAAAGGCCTTCTTTTTCAACGGCTTCTTCTTCAGGAGATAAGCCTTTGTCTTCGATTTTTCCAATCTCCAAACCAATTTCTGGCATTACGAAGAAATTGGGGTCATCTTTTCCAGATAGGTATTCAATTCCACGATCAGATAATTCAATCTGGTTATTCTTTTCATCAATGGTGAAGTACAATTCCACATCGATTTTTGGCATCTCACGGTTATTGTCTTGCATATAGAAGTTCTCCGTTTTTTGCAATAGCAAACGGATTCCTTCTTCACTCAAATATTTAATAAGGGCTTTATTTTTTGGTAAGCCACGGAATACGCGCAACAACTGCACGCCTCCTTCTTTCGTTTCTCCATCGGCGATGAGTTTTTTGGCTTCTGCCAACGTGCTCACCAACTGCTTGCGCTGAATATCAACAAGCTTTTCGATATTCGGTTTTAAGGCGTCAAATTCGTGCACATCTCCTTTAGGTACAGGACCTGAAATGATAAGTGGCGTACGGGCGTCATCGACCAATACAGAATCGACCTCATCTACAATGGCATAATTATGTGGACGTTGCACCAAATCTCCTGGAGCATGAGACATATTATCACGTAGGTAGTCAAAACCAAATTCGTTATTCGTTCCATAGGTAATGTCGGCATTGTATGCTGCACGACGCTCTGGACTATTTGGACGGTGATAATCGATACAATCGATCGTAAATCCATGGAATTGAAATATGGGTGCCATCCACGCACTATCACGCTTGGCGAGGTAGTCATTTACAGTTACAAGGTGGACTCCATTTCCCGCAAGGGCATTTAGATAAACAGGCAAGGTCGCTACTAAGGTTTTTCCTTCCCCAGTTTGCATCTCTGCAATCTTTCCTTGGTGCATTCCAACACCACCAATAAGCTGTACATCATAGTGGATCATGTCCCAGGTCACTTGTTTCCCAGCAGCATCCCAACTATTTGCCCAAATGGCTTTATCTCCGTCTAAGGTAACATAGTCTTTTTCACCACTCAAGAGACGATCAAACTCGGAGGCCGTTACTTCCAGGTTTTCATTATGACAAAAACGTTTTGCCGTTTCCTTAACGACTGCATACGCTTCTGGTAAAATATCATTTAAGGCATTTTCAGAAATGACATAGGCTTCATCCTTCAGTTTATCAATATCTGCATAGATATCTTCACGACGGTCAATGTCTTCTGTCTGTTCTGCTTCCACCTCTAAGGCGGCCATTTTCTCATTCACCTCCGTAAGCACCTCTGCAAGACGTTCTTTGAACTCTATGGTTTTTCCACGCAGTTCGTCCAGCGTCAAAGCCTCCATAGGAGCTTCAAAAGCCTTGATTTTATCTACAACAGGAGTGATTTCGCCAACATCTTGTTTTGCTTTATCTCCTACAAAAATCTTTAATACATTATCTAAAAATCCCATAATTTATGGTGTTTGTGTCATTATCATGAAACGTCAAATTTACTCAAAAAAAAAGCCTCTAAGCGAGACTTTTTTGTGTTTAACGTAGTGTTTTAATATTCATCCTCGTTCCAGAGGTAATCCTCATCTGAAGGATAGTCTGGCCAAATCTCATCGATAGCATCATAAGAGTCACCTTCATCCTCTATGGACTGAAGATTTTCAACCACTTCAAGAGGGGCTCCTGTTCTAATCGCATAATCAATCAATTCATCTTTCGTTGCCGGCCAAGGCGCATCACTTAAATAAGAAGCTAGTTCTAAAGTCCAGTACATAGCAATAATGTTTTTTGATTTTGTGCAAAAGTAATTTTTCTGGGCAAAAAACCAAGTGAATTGACGATTATTTAAAAATAAATTTAAGAACGTGTAAATCAGGCGGATATAGATGCTTCTTCTTTCTTGCTTCAAATACCTTTAAAAGGCATTCTAATTCGTAAGCTCGAAGCTGTAAAAAAAATCATCTATCGCTATTCCATTTTCTTAGGAATCCACTTAATTTCTTCTGCTTTCAAGTCGTAGGACAACTTCCGTGCCAGCACAAAAAGATAGTCAGAAAGTCGGTTTAGGTACTTTAAGGTGTGTACATCAAAGGGCTCTACTTCGTAAAGCGCTGTTGCCAAACGTTCTGCACGCCTACAGACACATCGGGCAATGTGACAATATGACACCGTTGTATGCCCGCCAGGCAAAACAAAGTGAGTCATTTGTGGTAATGAGCTATCCATATCATCCATTTCTGTCTCGAGTAAAGCAACATCCTCTTCATCGACCCGTGGTATGTTTAAACGATCTTTCCCACTTTTTAATGTCATTTTCTCTGGATCTGTTGCCAAAACAGCACCCACTGTAAACAATCGATCCTGAATGTGCATCAAAATTTTCTTGCTATGAACATCAATTTCCTGATCTCTGATCAAACCAATGTGCGAATTTAATTCATCCACCGTTCCATAACTATCGATACGGATATGATGCTTTGGAACACGAGTGCCTCCAAAAAGTGCCGTTGTACCTTGATCTCCTGTTTTTGTATATACTTTCATTGAAATAATTTTAAATCTTCGCTTCCCCCTTCTTTTTTTGGTGGATAGCGATCTTCTTTTTAGAGCGTCGGATATTCCGAATCAAATAGATCACTCCAATCAAAACGGCTAGCCACAACATATTTACTCTTCTTTATTTTCTCGCTTCCTATTGTAATAATTCTCCTTAAAGTTCCGTCCACGCCTGTTATAGCGCTTTTCTTTATTCTTCCTATTGTTGAAAAAGACTACTATAAAAAGGATGGCCAAGACCAAGAAAACAAGACCTATTTGTGTATTTTGAGATAAGGAATCGAAAAAATCCATGGGTTTGTGTTAGAGGCAATGAAGATACCGCCATCCGTGGGGATATGCAAATTAGGGATTAGGGCTTTTTGATTCAATAGCAAATAGTCAGGAGTTAAACGCGTAGAACAAAGACCTAGGACTAAAATCTAAAAATCAATAGGGGTCTAAATTCAAAATCATTTTCCTCCCTTTAGTCACAGGCCTTCGGGAGGGGAAAGAACCAAATAAATACCTGCGGCTTAGAAGTATCATTAAAAACAATCACAACGTCCTACCTAATGTCTATTACCTGAAATAACAATATACCTATTTAACGATGCCTCACATCACTTTCAATCACACCATCTCGAAGTCGGATGATACGATGTGCATATTTTGCAATCTCTTCTTCGTGAGTAACGAGAATCACCGTGTTTCCAGCAGCGTGAATTTCATCAAACAAAGCCATAATCTCTAAGGAAGTCTTAGAATCCAAATTCCCTGTTGGCTCATCGGCTAAAATGATCGAAGGCTTGTTCACCAAAGCACGACCTACTGCCACACGTTGACGTTGTCCCCCAGAAAGCTGATTTGGTTTATGATCCATACGATCTGCCAAACCTACATCGGTAAGTACTTCTTCTGCACGTTCACGTCTCGCCGACTTAGATTTTCCTGCATATACCATAGGCAAGGCGACATTATCTAATGCCGTCGTTCTTGGTAATAAATTAAACGTTTGAAATACAAAGCCAATCTCTGTGTTACGCACGCCAGCAAGTTCGTCATCAGACATCTTACTCACATCACTCCCATTCAATATATAGCTACCTGACGTTGGCGTATCTAAACACCCTAAAAGATTCATTAAGGTTGACTTTCCAGAACCAGAAGGCCCCATGAAGGCCAAATACTCCCCTTTATCAATATCAAGATCTATCCCTTTTAAAACATATACTATTTCATTCCCAAGTGGGAAATCACGGTGTATATCTCGCATTTTAATCAAATTACCCATAAGCAAATATCAGTTGTGAAGATACTAGAAATTCTTTGCGTATAAGAAGAATAAAACGGCAGGATGTTACAGAAATAGACAACTATTTATTAAAAAATGTGATTTGGATGAGATAAAAAGGGAGTCAAGGTTCATGGATGAAGGTTCAAGTTTGAACGATGGGCATGTGTGGGAACCTTGGTGCAATAAGTGGCGAGAACAAGTTAATATAGTTAAGAACTTTAGTGAGTCAGGCCTTTGCTTAATGTTCCCTATCCGTTCGCGGGAGGGGTGTTCAGCGATGCTGAACGCGGGAGGAATTCTGATTTCAAAGAGATGAACTCTTATTCTTTAGATATATTACAGGCTACATTCATGTAACTCATTACGTCATTCATGTGATTTTTTTCCAAAAACCCACCCCATCTTGGCTACGCCAATTCATCCCCTCCCACACGTGGGTAGGGAGCTTTTTTTGTATCATTTTTTCCTCCCCTAAAGCGAGAAAAATAATTTGAATCCAAAATTATATACGCGCATCAAATCCTACATCTATAATCTCTTGTTCTTCTTTTTGTGATTTGGAACCTGTGATGTAAGCCTTGTTCCAATAAAACAATAAATCATTCTCGAATGAAATCATTGTTTTATTGAAAACCTATATTTGCAACTTCAACTGGATCTATGTTTCAAACCTTATCGATTGTCATTCCTGCGTATAATGAAGAGGCAACTATTTTAGAAATACTCGGCGTTTTAGAAAAACTCGTGTTACCACAGGAGATTGCCAAAGAACTCGTGATTGTCAATGATTGCTCTACAGACGATACCCAAGCTCGTATCGCTGGCTTTATCAAAGCACATCCAGATTTGAATATTCAGTACTATGACCAACCTAAAAATATGGGCAAAGGTGCTGCCTTACACAGAGGGATTAAAGAAGCCAAAGGAGAATATATTATTATTCAAGATGCCGATTTAGAATACGACCCATCAGAATATGCTTCCCTTTTAAAACCCGTGCTCAATGGCAACGCAGATGTAGTCTATGGCAGCCGATTTATGGGTGGGAATCCACACCGTATTTTATTTTTCTGGCATACCCTTGGAAATAAGTTCCTCACCTTCTTGAGTAATCTGTTTACCAATCTGAATTTGACAGATATGGAAACCTGTTACAAACTCTTCAATGCCAAAATGATCAAGAGTCTGAATTTAAGGGAAAAGCGTTTTGGGTTTGAACCGGAAGTAACGGCAAAAATCAGTCGCATTCCTAAAGTTCGCATTTATGAAGTGGGTATTTCCTATTACGGTCGCACCTACGAAGAAGGCAAAAAAATCAATTGGAAAGATGGGGTTCGCGCACTTTGGTGTATCCTAAAGTACAATACATTTGCTCGAAAATAAGACTAGAGCCGAAGTGTAAAATGTTCCTTTTCTTGTTCGGTTCTAAAAAATACAAAGCCTAGCCAGAAGCAATCGATAGTAACGCGTACTTGCTCCATGTCTTTGATCTCCTGCCAAGCTTCAGTCATTTCTGCAGACCAGTGAAGATCATCAAACATCCAAACCGTATCATTATGCACTGTTGGAAGCAGTAATTGCACATACGCTAGCGTAGCCGCCTTCGAATGGTTGCCATCAAAATAGATGATATCAAAGCGAGCGGGAAGTAGTGTTGTTATGCTTTCGCGAAAGCGCCCTACAACCACGTCCACATTTGAATATCCAAAATGCCGTAACTGCCTCTTTGCTACTGCTGCGGTCGCTGGACAGCCTTCCAAACTTATGACTTTTGCCGAAGAAACCGTTGCCAAAGCGGCAGTCCCGATACCCAAAGAAGTACCCAACTCTAAAACTGTTTCTGGCGTAAAATAAGGCATACAACGTGCCAGCAATTTTGTGCGTTTGGTTGTGGCCCCTGCATGTTTTGCAATCGCAGACACCTTGCGGTCATTGCCCTTGAATACACGAGAGCCAGCACCATAATCTGTCACCGAAATCATCGTGTCATTATTTCGTAAGGCCGTTCGATAGTCCGAAAGTTTTCCATAAACATCTCGCGGCTTTCGATCATATAAACACTCCGTGAGCAATGTGTACACAAAGGGAGAATGCACCCCATGCTGATTGGTCGCTTTCCGTAGAAATTTAAAATAAGAGGTACTGGTATATGACATGATTTTATTGAAGTGACGAAGGTCGAAAATTCAACTGAGAAACGACAGGTACA
Source organism: Dokdonia sp. (assembly GCA_047630395.1). Classification (GTDB taxonomy): domain Bacteria; phylum Bacteroidota; class Bacteroidia; order Flavobacteriales; family Flavobacteriaceae; genus Dokdonia. The sequence goes on along the minus strand of JBLHXM010000064.1, from coordinate 5,275 downwards.
TACCTAAAAAAATCTTGGACGCTAGTATAAGTATCTATAACGATAAATGGCGCAGAGGTTTCAATTCATATGCTAGCATAAAAAAAAAAACCGCCCACAGGCGGTTTTTTTTTATACACCTTACAGAAGGACTCCCTATTTCCGAGTTGAGCACTGAACAAAATTTTCATTTTTTAACAATTTTTTCACATAATTTTCATACTTTCCGCACACTAAACCCTCTAAGCATGAAAATCCTGCACAAAACCCTACTCTTAGGTGTATTTTTGTTGATCAGCGCGCATAGTTTTGCTCAAAACAATAGCGTCAATCCAGAACAACCCATTTCAATACTGAATGAATCCACAACCGCATCTTTGGTTATCGAATTTAGTTTTGTTGAATCCAAAGAAATTGAGATGATTGTGTTCGATCTCAATGAGGTCGTAGTAAAAAAGAAATCCTGGAAGGATCTTAGATCTACAGTCAAAAAATTAGATTTTTCTGAACTTAAAAATGGAGCATACCATGTTCGTTTTTACGACCAAACGAATTTAGTATTCGAAAAGAAGGTTTCTAAAATTTAAAGGTATCTCTGAAGATGAAATTAAAAAGAATAATATTCCTAGTAGTTTTTATATCCAGCTTTTCGACAAGTTGGGGACAAGTGTGTAATATTTTAGAGCCTATTTGCACCAGTCAAGATGGACTAAATAATACCGCTTCAGACCCTTCTCCTTTTACGATCACTGGAACCTGTGTCAACCTTACGGGTAATAGGGTTGCTTGGTATTCTATTCTCGTAGATCAAGTGTCAGTATTCACTTTTCAGATAGAACCCACGACAGTTGGTATTGACTATGATTTTGCAGTCTGGCTTAATGCCGATTGTAATAATATGGGAACTGCAATACGAACAAACTGGTCGGGAGCTCCTAATAATACAGGACTTAGTGTCGGTGCCGGAAATACATGTCAAGGGGGTGGTGGAATCAATCAATCGAATCCAATCAATGTGGTTCCCGGTGATGAGATCATCATTGCTGTTGATAGATTTTCTGCTACTTTTGATATGTTTGACCTCACATTTGGTGACCCAGATGCCTTAGATTGCTCTATTATTGGGTCCTCCTTGTGTGAAGGAGATACTGAAACCCTTGATGCTACAGATCCACTCGCTACGAATTATGAGTGGACTTATGATGATGGTTTAGGTGGAGGTCCTGTGGTAATATTTAATGGCCCAGGGTTTAATATGATCAATGTAACCGACACAGGATTCTATGAGGTGACTGTTACGTTCCCGTCGGGATCAAATAATACGCAACAATTTGACGTCGTTTTCAACCCGTTTCCTGTGATTACGAATCCGGGAAATCAAACGGTGTGTGACTCTTTTACACTACCACTTCTCGCGACCATCGTAACAGATGCTTATACGCCAGAGTATAGAACCGCTAGTCAAGGTGCTGGTGGTGGAGCCCTTATACCTGATGGCAGTGCTATTACTACCACTCAAACGGTTTGGATTTTTGATACATCTGGAGTACCTGCAGATTGTTCTGATGAAGAAATGTTTACAGTTACAGTTAATGACACCCCCATTATTACAAATCCTGGGAATCAATTTGCCTGTGACACATTTACATTACCTGCCATTACGGGAACAAACTTAACGGGCAATCAGAATTATTATGATGCAGATCCTACTGCTGGACCTGCTACCGTATTGCCTATAGCAACTCCAATAACAGTAGATACTACCGTTTGGATTTTTGACGAAACCCTTACAACTCCCAACTGTCAAGCGACTCCAGTGACTTTCGATATTGATATTGAACTTTCACCTAGCATTACAAACCCAGGTCCCCAAGCGGCCTGTGATACGTTTACTCTTCCCGCAATTACAGGAACAAATTTATCTGGTGGCCAGCAATATTTTAATAACTCCCAAGGAGCCGGTGGAACTCCGATAGTGGGTGCAATTACTAGTACACAAACGGTTTGGATCTATGACGCAGCAGGAACAGCACCGAATATTTGTGACGATGAAATTAGTTTCACTGTTACCATATTTGATACGCCAGTCCCAACCAACCCTGGAAATCAAGTGGCCTGTGATTCTTTTACATTGCCTGCAATAACAGGAACAAACTTAACAGGTAATGAGGCCTATTACGATGCAGATCCAACAGCAGGGCCCGCAACCGCTCTTCCAATAGCTACCGCTTTAACAACGACACAAACCATTTGGATTTTTGATGAAACCTTAACGACTCCAAATTGTCCAGCTACTCCTGTACAATTTGATCTCACGATTATTCAAAGCCCAAGCATTACAAATCCAGGGCCCCAAGCAGGCTGTGATACTTTTACATTACCGGCAATTACTGGAACCAATTTATCTGGAGGCGAACAATATTTCAACAACTCACAAGTAGCTGGCGGAACGCCTATCGTGGGTCCAATTACGACCACACAAACGGTTTGGATTTATGATGCCATTGGAACGGCACCAACGATTTGTGACGATGAAGTTAATTTCATCGTTACCATCTTTGAAACGCCAGTACTCAATACCCCTGGCGATCAATCCGTTTGTGATTCGTTTACGCTTCCTGCAATCACAGGAACAAATTTAACAGGTAATGAAGCGTATTTCGATGCAGACCCGACAGCCGGACCTGCTACAGCGCTTCCTATAGCGACAGCGTTAACAAGCTCGCAAACCATTTGGATTTTTGATGAAACCTTAACGACTCCAAATTGTCTAGCTACTCCTGTACAATTTGATCTCACCATTATTCAAACCCCCGACATTACAGATCCGGGAGATTTTAGTGGCTGTGATACTGTTACCCTACCCCCGATCACGGGAACAAACTTAACAACGGGCGCCGCTTACTTTGATGCCGACCCAACACTAGGACCTGCCACTGCCTTAAACATAGCAACTCCTATTACCGTGACAACCACTGTATTTATATTTGACACTACAGGTTTACCAGAGGATTGTAATGACGTAGAAGAGGTGCTCATAACAATAAACAACACCCCACAAATTACAGATCCAGGAACTATTGTTGAGTGTAATCAATTTACACTTCCAGCCCTCGGCGCCATTGCTGGCCTTAATCTAACCGCAAATATCAATTATTACGATGGCCCTCAAGGAACGACTCCACCTCCAAATGTAATTACTGCCTTGACGCTTACAGCACCAAGCACAACTATTCACATCTATGATGAAACCCAAACTACTCCAAACTGTAGTGACGAAATTTCATTTATAGTGAACATTATTAGTTCTCCAGATATCACAAACCCAGGTACATTGGTAGGATGTGATACCTTTTTATTACCGGTAATTATTGGAAATGATTTAACAGGTGCAGAGGCCTATTTTGATGGTCCACAAGGCACTACCCCGCCGCCTAATCTTATTGATCCTTTGATTCCAATTACGACAACTCAAGATATTTGGATATACGATTCAACGCCTACCTCCTGTGATGACGAGGAAACTTTTCAAGTGGTTATCGTCCCTATTCCTGTCCATGATGTTATTTTGGATCAAGAAGCATGTGACACCTTTACTTTTCCTGTTATCACCGAGTTAGGAGCTACGCGACCAACAGCGATCTACTCGACGATGCCGGACGGTATGGGGACTACATTCACGCAGGGACAAACCGTTACATTTTTTGACTTTTTTCCGACTGCATATCCAGTGACTTTATTTACCTATGAAAATACGGGTGCTCCTGGTAACTGTGAAAATCCAGACAACTCCTTTACATTGTCAATATTCAGATCACCGCAAGGAACCGTTCCAATGGACTTCCCGTTGTGCGATGAAGATAATGACGACATAGAAGATTATGACCTATCGACACGTCGCTTAGAGGTTTTAGGTGCTTTAGATCCTTTGGACCATGTAGTTGTGTTTTATGAAACGCAAGCAGATGCTGATGCTGGGGGACCTAGTACGATTGTAAATGAAATGGCGCATCCATTTGTCGCCGACTTCCCTCTAACGACTCCACCATCTCAAGTAATATTTGCCAGAGTGACAGAACAAACAACAGGCATTTTTTGCTTTGATGTAGTCCCGCTCACATTAGTATTACATCCTGATCCTGTCGCTGCAGATGATATATATCTTGTCTGCGATGATAATATTCCAGATGGTATTGTACTTACAGATCTTAGTGTAAATGACACGGATATTGCCGGAGTAAATAATACAGGGCTCACTGTAACTTACCACAACACAGCCATGGACGCATTGGACGGAGTAGGTGCTGTGGATAAATTTAATTATACGACCCTTCCGCCTCCTTATCCTTATATATTATTCACCAGAGTAACCAATGATCTTACGGGTTGTCATGATGAGGGCGAACTTGCTATTACTGTCCTTCAAGCTCCCGCTGTTGTCGCTCCACCTCCTTATGAGATTTGTGATGAAGATAATGATGGCTTTGCCGTTTTTGAACTCGGCACTTTAAACCTTGGAATATTCGCAGGAGATCCAACTTTAACCATTGAGTACTACTTTACCCAGTCGGATGCTGAAAATACGCCTCCAGGCTTAACATTAGATCAAACGGCATACACCAATATCCTTCCGTTCAATGATTCGGTGTGGGCACGCGTTGAAAATGCCGGAGGTTGTGAAACCATATTCGAAGTGCTTTTGGTGGTTCTAAATGCACCTGTTCCCAATTCCAATCCAGAGCCATATGTACTGTGTGATACCAATAATGATGGCGTAGAGATTTTTGATCTCACTTCGCGTGAAATAGAAATTCTTGGCGGACTCGATCCAGCTATTTATGATATCGTATGGTATAGTGATGAAATACTTGCTATGACAAATACAGGTATCGAGCCACCTTCTGATATTGCAGATGAAGTGAATTTTGTATCGACTACCTCATTGCCATTACCTGATTCTCAAATGGTGTATGCCAGAGTAATTAATACGACGCAAAGTCCAACGGTACGTTGTTTCGAAGTGGTTACTTTGACTCTTGAAGTGGAAGCCATTCCAACCCCTGATCAACCACCAGCTTATGAGCTGTGTGATGATCTGGCCAGTGGAAGTACCACCGATGAGATTTCGATCTTCGATCTTCGAAGTCAAGATATTATCATCGCACCAAGCAATCCTAATTGGGAAGTAACCTATTACTTCTCAGAGGTTGAAGCGGAAGTAGGTGATCCTGCTACTTGGCTTGCAGATATGTATCCAAACGTCGTACCTGCCGCTCAAACCATTTGGGCCCGTGTA
>JBLHXM010000063.1:0-19819 GCA_047630395.1 Dokdonia sp. | reverse complement strand
GCCATCCTTTGTTTTCTTGAGCGCTATGCGCACCTACCCAGACACCATTGTCTTGCAGTCCACCATATACATTATAAGGAACTTCATTATCCACTTGAATCGAATAAAATTGTGCGACTGAAGGGTCATTAGCCTTGATCCAATTGGCGCCATCATCATAGGTAATATTTACCCCTCCATCATTTCCGTTAATCAAATGCTGCTCGTTTTTAGGATTGATCCATAAGGCATGATGATCCGAATGTACATTGGCAGCATTAATATTTTCGAAGGTTTTTCCACCATCTTTTGACTTGATGATTGGCACTCCATAGATATAGATATCACTTACGTCCTGTGGATTCACATTGATCTCTCCAAAATAATAGCCATAACTATAATACACATCTTCGATATATCCCTCATGCGTTTTCTTCCAGGTTTTACCGGCATCATCAGAGCGGTATACCTCAGCACCAGTAACGGGTGTGTCAAACAATTGTGAATTTGCCGTTTCAAGATATTTAGCAAGATCGATAGGTTTTACACTTCCTTGACGCACCATTGCCTTCACGTTTTCGGCGCGATATTTTTCTTGAAAGCCATTTTGTTTAAGAAATACATTTAGCTTTTTAGTATCCAAAGCGAGCAATGCTTCTTTGGTCATGCTTTTAAAATCGTCTTTAGTCAATGCATTAGATCCGGAACCTTTGGAGCCATCTGCCTTTCGGCGAAATTGACTATCATGCACTGCATATACCGTATTGGCATCAAACACCGCCAGTCCAATACGTCCCACACCATCTCCAGAAGGAAATCCGTTTAATTGGGTCCAAGTATCGCCTCCATCTGTAGACTTATACACCCCAGAACCGCTACCACTTCCTTCAAAGTTCCATGCTTTACGATCCTTATCCCAGGCTGAAGCATACATTAGATTAAAGTTAGAAGGGTCCCTATCAATATCGATAATCCCACTTTCTGTATTTACAAAAAGGGTACGCTCCCATGTCTTTCCGCCGTCTTTAGTTTTGTAGACTCCACGTTCATCATTATCAGAATAAAGATGCCCAAGAGCTCCGACCACTACTTCATTTACATTATCAGGATTGATCAAGATGCTACCAATATGGTGGGAGTCTGTCAAACCCATATTTTTCCACGTTTGACCTTTGTCTGTAGATTTTAACAACCCGATGCCGGCATAACTTGATCGAGAGGCGTTATTCTCACCAGTTCCCACCCAGATGGTTCCACTTTTCCAATCAACAGTTACTTCTCCTACATTTTGCGTAGGACTATTATCCATTACTGGCTCAAAGGTGGTTCCATTGTTATTTGTGTACCAAAGTCCGCCGCTCGCATAGCCTACATAAAACTCAGAAGGTGTCTCTGGATTTACGTCCAGATCTACCACACGGCCACTCATAATACTAGGTCCGATATTCTCAAAAGGAACGTTTTTAACAAGCGAACTTTGACTGAGTGCTTCTTTTTGCACGATGGCTTGATTGATTTGAGAAGCAGGGGTCGCGGGCTGTTGCGCTTTCGCGAAAGCGCAAACCAGAAGTCCCGCTAGAAGGAATACAGATACTTTCATTTGGTTTGAAATTTTTGAAGTTGGAAAGTACGGAAATGAAATGTGCTTAGAAAATTATTGAAAGTAGTTTAACATGATGCCCGCTCCTAAATGAAGGGGAAGATTATTTAAATTGTTGTAGGACCTTAATAATATCGTACGTCGCCTGTTTTCATTCATAGGCTTCCAAACCAGTGTGAGATAGAGCCAACACCACCAATCCTCATAAAAATTCAATAATTTCATTAGAAAAATCATAAAATGTTAACATAATATTAATATTATGTTAATTTATTGATAAAAAAGAGCCACATTTGCCAAAATCAAAACCTCCATATTATGAAGAAAATTACTTTATTACTATTTTTTATATGCTCTTGCTTTACCGCATTTGCACAAACTACAGTGTCTGGAAAGATTGTAGACAATAATGGCCTAGCACTCCCCGGAGTTAATGTCATTGAAAAAGGAACCAGCAACGGGAGTACTACAGATTTTGATGGAAATTATTCCATTACTGTGCCCGAACAAGCAAGTCTTGTATATAGCTATGTAGGTTTTACAACCGTTACAAAAAAAGTAAAGAATCAATCTACTATTAATATTACACTCCAAGACGGTGAAAGCCTTGATGTGATTGTACTAGTAGGTAGTAGAACAGCTCCTAGAAGTAGTGTAGACACTCCATTACCAGTAGATGTATTAACTGCAGAGTCTATTGCTTCTACAGGTCAAACAAGTTTTGATAAAGCACTTCAATACCGTATCCCTTCTTTTAATACGGTGCAAACACCCGTTAATGATGCGACCTCTTTATTAGATCCTTATGAAATTAGAAATATGGGACCCAGTAGAACATTAATATTAATTAATGGTAAGCGTAAAAACTTAAGTGCATTATTATATACTCAAACCTCTCCAGGTCGTGGTGAAACTGGTGCAGATATTTCTGCCATTCCAACAGATGCTATCGAGCGTGTAGAAATACTTAGAGATGGTGCATCTGCCCAGTATGGGTCTGATGCCATCGCTGGGGTAATGAATATCATATTAAAAGATGATATTGGCAAAGGTTCTGTTACACTTAGAACGGGTATCACTAGTGAAGGAGATGGAGAATCTACTGGAATTAGTATTAATAACGGAACGACATTAGGAAATGGCAAAGGCTTTATAAACTATACCGTAGACTTTTCAAAAGTGAATCAGGCAAACAGACCAGGAACTGTTAATGCAGCTGGTGAAGCAGCTGATTTTGGAGCAGACATCGCAGATGTTCAAGAATTTTTAAATCGTCGACCAGATGCAGGAAACATTAATGGATCTCCAGAAACTGCAGCCTCTAAATTCTTAATCAACGGAGCATCGGAATTAGGAGAAGACACTGAGCTTTATTTTAATGCAGCTTATGTGTATAAGAAAGTAAACAGTTTTGCAAATTACAGAACACCCTACTGGAGAACGGTGGAAGATTTCCCTTACTTAGCTGATTTTTTCCCAGGAAACAATCCTAATAACGCAGGTGGATATGATGGCTATGTTCCTACTTTTGAAGGTTTACTCAATGATTACAATGGAACCATAGGTATAAGAACAAAAATAAATGAGTGGAATATTGATGCTAGTTACACTACTGGGGGTAACACACAAACTTATAAAGTAAATCAATCGCATAACAGAAATGTTGTTTTATCCCCATCGACTTGGGTAGATGAAAATTCAAATGGAACTGTAGACGATGGTGAAATTACAGAAGGCTCTCAATTATACAGAGAAAATAGCCAGCAGTCATTTGATCCAGGTGGGACCCGCTTTACTCACAACGTAGGAAACATTGACATGTCTAGAATCCTTTCTGATAAGATTAGTATTGGTTTGGGTGCTGAGTTTAGAAATGAGACTTTTGAAGTTATAGAAGGGGAACTAGCATCTTATGATGGTGGTGGAGCAGATTCATTTGCAGGAAATAGCCCTGAGAATTCTGGAAAATTCAATCGGTATAACTTTGGGGGCTACTTATCAGTAGACTACGATGTATCTGATGCATTTTTAGTAAGCGGTACCATAAGAACCGAGAACTACTCAGACTTTGGAAATACCTTTGTTTACAAGTTGAGCTCACGTTATAAATTAAACGACATGCTTACAGTGAGAGGTTCTGTATCTTCTGGCTTTAGAGCACCTACCTTACATCAAGTATTTACACAAAAGGCGCAGTATTCGTTTATTCCTGGTCAAGGGATACAAGTAGGAGGCCTCATTAATAATGTATCTACTCAAGCTAAACTTTTAGGTATTCCTGAACTTGATGCAGAAACATCTCAAAACTTCACCATAGGTATGGGAGGTAAGCTACCTAACAACTTTAGCTTTACGCTAGATTACTATTCAATTAATGTTTCGGATAGAATCATTCTGAGTACAGAAATAGGTGGTACTGATGCTGGAAACACTCCCTTAGATACTGTTTTAGAAGATAATAACTTATCTGATGTAAGCTTTTTTGTAAATGGTATTGACACCAAAACCTCTGGAATAGACGTCGTTTTGAGCAAACGAAATATTAGTATTGGTCAAGGGAATTTAGACCTGAACCTCTCTGGAAATTATACTTTTGTAAATGAAAGAGATGGCGCTGTAAAAAATCCTGAACTTGTTGCTAATTCTGGACAATCTGTTGTGAATCAAACACAAGAAGCATTATTCTTTACGTCACGCCCTGTGACAAAATGGATATTAGGCGCTTCATATGATATTGGTAAATTTAACTTTAACCTGAACAATACTTACTTCGGTAAAACTACATTCAGACAACAAGGGTTAAGTACCGATTTAAGAACGGAATTTATACCTAAAATTGTGACAGATTTAGGGGTTACATTTAACGTAACTGAAAAATTGACATTGGCCCTAAACATGAACAACTTACTTAATGTATTGCCAGAATGGGAGTTTAAATCAGAAAATGCAGCTGGTGATGCCCTACTTGCAAATGCTGCTGAAGTACAAAATCAATCTAACTTAATTACCTTTAATCAACGTTATTCTCAAATGACGTATGATGGGTATCACTTTAGCCAACTAGGAACGATGTTTAACCTATCAGCAAATTATAGGTTCTAAAACTTGTTTTTAATATGTAGTAAAAGGGCTGTTTTCATAAATGAAAACAGCCCTTTTTTTGTTGTAGCGCGTCGATCGCACGGAAGTTAAATAGGCTTAGAAAGTTTGTTTTAAAAAGTAGCTAAAACAAAAAACCGAAAACGCTAAAAGCATTTTCGGTTTTTCCCCCCTAAACTTAATAATAACCAGATGGGTATATTATTAAGCCAATATTTTGAAACTGTTTCCCGACAGCTTCAAATTCAATAGTATTAAGATGCAACTCAAACACCTTAATTTTTAACACATCTGAAATATCCAATTTTATACCCTAAGAAAAAGACTTCAATTGCCGAAACATTCATTTGGACTGCTGAAGGGGTGTTTTCCAGTTTATAACCCCGCCATAATCTCTAGAAAATCTTCCCTTTTATCTTTAGCGATAGACACCGAATGATCGGTTTCCATGACCACATACCCTCCGTCCGATTTTACGTATTGCTTGATATATTTAAGATGAATCAAATACGAACGATGCGGCTTATAAAAAGCAGGATAAGCATCCAACAAATCGACAAAATGCTTCAAAGGCTTACTGATAACAATCGTAGATTCATCCTTCATTATGATCTTTGTATACATCCCGTCAGCTTCCAAAATGACAAGCTCGTCGAAGGACACAAACCGAATTCCATCGGCAACAGGTAACGCAATTTTCTTAAAGGACGCCGATTGTATCCCTTGTTGGAGCGCATCCAGTTTCAAATTGATATTGGACTTTCCAATAAACTGAATAGCCCGACCTACCGCTTTTTTTACCTGTGATGGGCGGACAGGTTTCAAGATGTAATCGATGGCAGCCAACTGAAATGCTTTGATAGCATATTCGCTATACGCTGTGGTGAAAATAATTTCAAATTTAAAAGATTCCTTATCGATAAAATTCACAATCTCCAATCCAGAATGCTCAGGCATTTCAATATCTAGAAACACCAATTGCGGCTTTTCCTTCTTGATCAACGCCACTCCACCTAGAAGGTCTTCTGCCTCGTATATGACTTCTACCTCAGGGCAATTCTCCTCCAATAAAACACGCAAAACGCTCCGTGCTTTAGGTTCGTCATCAATAATAATTGCGATCATTAGTCATGTATGGTATATGGAATTGTTAATATTACTTTGGTCCCCATCGATTGTCCACTTTCATCTTTTAGATCTTGAAAACGTACGCCCACTGCTTGAGGCACATTCTTATTAATAAGATCAAGGCGTAATTTTGTGGCTTTGGTAGCAAATGCCTTGTGTATTTTTTCACGCTTCTTTTTCAACTCTTTGGCCTTTGCCCGCCCAATCCCATTATCTCGAATCACACAGGTAATTTTACCAGACTCATCTGCACTCCTTTTGAATGAAACATCCAGTTCGCGATTCTCTTTCTTGTGCAACAACCCATGTTTAATAGCATTTTCTACATAGGGTTGTACCAGCATGGTTGGAATTTGATACCGTTCTGGATTACTCAATTTACTTGTGTCAATCGTATATTCCAATTTTTCTTCAAACCGCAGCTTTTCCAGATCAAGATACATATCCAAGCAGGCACGTTCTTCGGCAACAGTAATAAATCCTCGCGAACTATGATCCAAATAGGTGCGAATCAAATCGGCAAATTTGCCCAAATAGTCACTCGCCTCTTCCTTTCGGTTCAAAACGATATACTCTTGAATTGAATTGAGCGCATTGAAAATAAAATGCGGATTCATTTGCGTGCGTAGATTCTCTAGTTTCAGATCCGTAATTTGCTTTTCAACAGCCAGTTCTTTGAGTTGATTATTTTTTACGCTTTCGCGAAAGCGCACCCTACGCCATACAACCCAAACACTCACCAGCAGTCCACTTAAATATAAGATTAAGAGAAACCAACTCTGCTTCCAAAACGGTAAGGATACCGTAAAAGGCACTTGAATTAGGTTTCCTCGAGGATCATCAACGGCATTTTTAGCGGCCACCTCAAAGATAAAATCGCCCGTTGGCAAACTGTTATACACTACATTTCCCAAACCGTTGGTAAGGGTGTTCCAAGTGTCATCGTAGCCTTTTAAACGGTAATCATATACGCTATGATCTGCAGACTGGAAACCGTTACTGTGAAAATCAATAGAAAATTTGTTTTTGTCATAAGGCAACACATAACGTTCTTGAAGCTCTTGAGCTACATCGGCAATTTGAACCCCACTGATATAAGCATCCGGATTAGATGCCTCCTTAAATATTTTTGACTTCTCAACCGTGTAAAAACCATCACTGGTCACAAAAATGAGCGTATTGTCTACAATCTCTAAATCTACAATGCGGTATGGAGCAAGTCCGTCTCTTGATTGTAAAGTCTGCCATTGTCGTGTCTTTCCGTCCAATCGCTGGATACTATTATCACTCACCACCCACAAGTCTTCTTGATCAGGAAGGATGAGCGTGATATCATTTGATATTAATCCACTGTTTTCTGTGTAATGATATTCTAAATCATCATCCACAAACCCATAGAGCCCAGCATTATATGTGCCTACCCATAAGATACTATCTATAGTCTCCCGAATTGCAGAGGCAAAAATAGGAAGTAGCGTATCGCGCATTACTTTCGAATCAAAATCCTCTGTATATCTGCGCAAATGATCCGTATATCCCACATAACATTTCTTTGAATACTTGCTGTAAAAAGTTGAATACGCACGACGATCTAACAATACCTTTTCTTTAATAAGCACCCCATTCTCATCCAATTGAGCCCAGGCGCCTCGATTATAAGCGCCGTTGAGAATAATATCTTCTTTCACTAATGACATGTCCTTAGTTCCGGAAAAAAAGCCCGAGTTATGCTCAATTTCGGTCTCGTGATAAAGAATGCTCGATGAAGACCATTGACTGATATAGCTCATGTCCTTGTCACGGTTATATACGATTGAATTAACAACACCATCCGACTGTAACTGTACTTCTTTGATCGAGGCATATCGCTTAACGTCGTAGGAGATTAACACTCCCTTTGAAGTGCCAAATAACAAGGTACTATCATTGTATTTGGTCATGGCCGTGATCGTAGCATCATTTTCCAAACTAAATGCACGTAGCGCAATATTCGGAATGACGTAGACTCCATTTCTAACCGTTGTTACCCAATAATTATCACGGCTATCTTCTATCATTTGAGTCGTATAACTCCCTTCAAAAAACAGCTGTTTTGTATGAAATTGATCGGCTTCAATAGTTCCTATATAGATTCCCGTATCTGTCACTAACCAAATAGCACCCTCTTTAGATTTAATTTCAGGGATATTCCCATTTCTTAATTCCGCTGGTATTTGTACATCTACATATTCTTGTTTTTCATAATCTACGCGCACAATTTTGTTTCCATTTAGGGTCCTTAAAGCGATATAGTTATTTTCATTATGCGTGAATATTACTTTGCGAAAATTAGATAAAAACACTAATTCCTTTTCTAATTTTGAAGTATATTTCAAATCCTTTGAGAGGACTCCTACCCCATGTTGAGATGCTATTAGCATTTCATCTCCAACCATTTGCGGAACACTCATTTGGTCGTAGGCAGCGTTTAAATTAAAAACTGGACTACGTTCTTTGGTGGTCAAGTCAATATAAAATATGCTATTTGTGGCACTTACATATAACCGATTGTGTTTGATGAAATAGTAGGCTAATTCACCATTGAGTTCTGCTCTCAAATCTTCAAATAAATGAAGCTCTCCATTTTCTACATAAAGGAACTGTCCCACGATATTGGTACACCAAATACGTCCTTTCTCGTCTTCTTGGAGAAAAAACACCGATCGACTTTCCTGTTCTGAGTTCGAAAAATAGACAAATTCCTTTCCGTCATATCTATATAGACCTTTGTCTGCGGCCAACCAGATAAAGCCATTGCGATCTTCAATGACGTCGTAAAACTCAACGTCAGGGAGTCCATCTGTTTCATCTAGATGAATAGATACTGGGCTTTGCGCATTAACAATGCACGAAATCAAGGAGAATCCGAATATGTATAAGAATCTTGTAAACAATGATTGCGGGTCAGGACTACAATGTAAGAAATTACACGGAGGTATGTGTTTTTGGATTTATACATTCCTACGTAAGCGTTTTAAAGCAAGTACCATTCTCTATTTTGTGAGGCCAATCAATTTCGTACTTTTGATTAAAATTATTCTCAAATGAAATATCATCCTATAGATCGCAATCTCTTTATAAAAAATCGCAAGAACTTCATGGACCAAATGAAGCCGAATAGTCTTGCCGTATTTAACAGTAATGACATTTATCCGATTTCGGCAGATAGTGCGATGCCTTTTGAACAACATCGTGATATTTTATTCCTGAGCGGCGTAGATCAAGAAGAGAGCATCCTAGTACTTTTTCCTGATTGTCCAAAAGAACACTTGCGTGAAATTTTGTTTCTTAAAGAGACCAATGAGCATATAGCCGTTTGGGAAGGAGTGAAACTTACGAAAGAAAAAGCCTTAGAAACCACGGGAATTAAAACGGTGTTTTGGCTTCAGGACATGGAAAAAACAATGTTCGAATTGATGACATTGTGCGAAACGGTGTATATAAATACCAACGAGCATTATCGCGCAGTTGTCGAGACAGAAACCAGAGAAGATCGCTTTACAAAATGGCTTAAAGGTAAATATCCAGCGCACACGGTTGCCAAAAGCAACCCAATCTTACAACGCCTACGCGCTGTGAAAGACGCCGTTGAGATTGATCTGATACAAACTGCTTGTGATATTACCGGAAAAGGCTTCCGTCGCGTGCTTGGTTTTGTAAAACCTGGTGTTTGGGAATATGAGATAGAAGCAGAATTTATGCATGAATTCTTGCGTAACCGCTCTAAGAAATTTGCATACACACCTATTATAGCTTCTGGTAACAATGCTAATGTGCTTCATTATATTGAAAATAACCAACAATGTAAAGATGGAGATTTAATCCTCATCGATGTAGGTGCAGAATACGGAAATTACGCAAGTGATATGACGCGTACGATCCCTGTAAATGGCCGATTTACTGAACGCCAAAAAACAGTATACAATGCGGTTCTTCGTGTGAAAAATGAAGCGACCAAAATGCTCGTTCCTGGTGCTTTCTGGGCAGAATATCATATAGAAGTAGGCAAACTTATGACCTCAGAGCTGCTAGGCTTAGGGCTTCTTGACACAGCAGATGTACAAAACGAAAACCCAGATTGGCCTGCCTATAAAAAATACTTCATGCATGGAACTTCACACCACATGGGTCTTGATACCCACGATTATGGCCTCTTACATAAACCTATGCAGGCAAACAATGTCTTTACGGTAGAACCAGGTATTTATATCCCAGAAGAAGGTTTTGGTGTTCGTTTAGAAGACGATGTAGTTATTCAAGCCAATGGAGAACCATTCAATTTAATGCGTAATATTCCAATTACTGTTGAAGAGATTGAAGACGTAATGAACAAGGAAAACGTTTAAAACAAAGAAAAAGAACCCCTCTTTCTATCAACGAAAGGGGGTTTTATCGTTAGTTACATCCCAGATCTTCGCGTGCAGGAAGATCATTGGCTGGAAAACAGAAGCCAGAATTAATAGTATCTGGTACATATCGCATCAAATTGCGATCACGAAGTCCATTTGAAATAAAAGCCGTTAAATCTTCCATTTGAGACGCTGTAAGATTGAGCCCTCCAAAAGCATCGGAGAGCTGACTATCAGGCACTGAAGTGTTTTGAGGGGCTCCTTCATTCTTATAAGCGATAACATCAGCGATAGACGACAAACTTCCACCATGCCCGAAGAATCCAATGTCGACCAAATTATAAAGTGTCGGGGTTTTAAACTTAAAGTCATCGTCAGGGTTTCCAGTAAAACTACCTCGCCCACGTTCCACCAAACTCATATTAACATTGGGTTTTACAATGGCATCAGGACTGTTGTCAAAATCGGCAAAACCAAAAGCGTGAAAGCTTTTATCTTTCAACGCTGGTCCGGTATGGCATTGCACACATTTCCCTTCGTTTAAAAACACCATCGCTCCTCTTTTCTCCTGATCGGAAAGTGCCTCTAAGTCATTCTTTAAGTATGCCTGCCAAGGCGCTTCATTGGAAAGCAACGTTCTATTATACGCCGCGATGGCCAAAGCCGCGGTTTCACGTGTATACCTATTGACTTGAGGGACATCGCTAAAGGCTGCGTCAAAAAGCACTCTATAATTGTATGTATCTAAAAAATAATCATCTATGAGTAACCGATGTTCATCCTGTCCTTGCATAGCCTGTACTTCTATGCCCTGAAAACCAGCATAATTTTCAGGAATGAGATCCCAACCAGCTTCCGTGCCTGCATTGGTACCTGTTCCTCCAAATCGACCATCCCACAAGGCAACGTCCTGATAAGCCAAATTAAGTAATGTTGGCACTTTGATAGGTTGAACATCTAACGAATCTAAAGGCATTGTTGGATCTACAAATCGCCCTTCTCCTTGAAGGCCAAAGCCCATACCGCCTTCTCCTATTCCTTGGCGCTTACCAGACCCAAAAGCCGAAGCTGCTGGATGACAGGTTGCACATGCATATTGAAATTTTCGATCCTCCATTTTTGGACTTCCTCCCATTGCTGTTTCATGAAGCAATAATTTCCCTAACGCTACTTTGTTAGCAGTTATTGGGTTCAATGGGTCTTGTGGAATAGACGCGTACGCTCCATCCTCTGGAAGTAAAAAAAACCCATTCCCTTCACCATTGGAGGCTTCCTCAATGAGCACCGACAACTCTGTATCCAAAGCCGAACCAGTGAGTACTTCATAGTCATCAAGGTCTTTGGTACAAGAAACCATTACCAAAAGTGCAAGACTCGCTAGTGCATACTTTTTCATTATATATGGAATTAATTAGTTGATTAACAGTTCTTCCGCTCCGTGTGCCTAAAGTAGACAAATTAGACTTTCTTTCCTATTTGTTGTAATGCATTTACCAGCAAGAAAGTGACCAATGCAGGCAGTAACCATCCCAAACGCTCAGTTCCCAAAGGTATTATATCTTGCACAGCCACCATTTCTTTGGCTAAATTAGGCCCTAATGTGGCTATAAAATCAGGAATGCTAAACAAGATTGTAACAACAACAACGGCCCTAAAAACTTTAGAAGTAGCAAATTTTTCTGGAATGACATTTAAAAGAATAAGTGCAATTGTAATCGGATAAATAAACATCAACGCTGGAAAGGCTACAGCAATGATATCGTGCACATCCAACTGGCCCATTCCAATTCCCAATAAACAACCTATAACCGCTGTTACCTGATAGACTGTATGCGAATACCCAAAGAGGCCTTTAAAGAAATCGGCAGTACCGGTTACAATCCCAACAGCTGTAGTGAAACAAGCCAAGGCAACAAGTACACTTAATGCCGACTGCCCCATAGCGCCCATCGTATTAAAGCTTAATAAGCTTAATAATTCGGTTCTATCTTCGACCACAAGCGTACCGCTATTGGCAGCACCTAAGGCGATAAGGCCTACATACATTAGAATAAATCCAACACCCGCAAATACAGCCGCCATAATAATAGTACTCTTACTCTCTGCAGGAGTCAGTCCTTTCAGCCCCAAAGAAATAACCAAAACACCGCCGACCAAAACACCGCCAAGTGCATCAAAGGTTTGATACCCTTCCAGGATACCGCTCGAAAGATTGTTAGCAAACGAAGAGGCATGTACAGGATCATAATCTCCAAAAAGCCCAATACAAATAATAACTCCTAGGATGATGAGAATACCAGGTGTGAGAAACTTCCCGATGATATCTAATATTTTAGAACGATTCAATACGAAGACCAACACAAGAAGAAAATATCCCGAACTCAATACCCATGAATCTATATTCCAATAGGGCTGAATGGCCATTTCATACGTCACTGCCGCCGTTCGTGGACTAGGAAATGCTATTGAAATCGCATAGACAATAAGGCAATAGATAAATGCAAATACAGGTGAAACCTTGGTGGCAAA
This sequence comes from Dokdonia sp., assembly GCA_047630395.1. Taxonomy (GTDB): domain Bacteria; phylum Bacteroidota; class Bacteroidia; order Flavobacteriales; family Flavobacteriaceae; genus Dokdonia. The sequence goes on along the minus strand of JBLHXM010000063.1, from coordinate 7,096 downwards.
ATCCATCATCGTGCCTTGCAATTTGGCATGCCCCACTACAGCAAAAATAGGTATTAACACCGCAGAAAGTACAAACCCTACTGCCACCATCAACCAGCCATCTCCAGCATTGTATCCCAAAAAGGCAGGAAAAATTAAGTTCCCTGCTCCAAAAAACAATGAAAACAAAGCAAAAGCAGTAATGAAAGTTTGTTTGGTGATCTTCATAGGTTGCATGATATTTGCGCTTGAAGATACTAGAAAATGAACATCATCTATAAAGGCGCCTCAATTTTTTATCAAGTCCAAGGCCAAGGGCGACCGCTGGTCCTTCTACACGGCTTCTTAGAAAACAGTCAAATGTGGGACGCATTCCTTCCTATACTTACAGAAACACATCAAGTAATTTGTATTGATCTTCTTGGTCACGGTCAATCTGAATGTGTGGGGTATGTACATTCCATGGAAGAAATGTCTCAAGTAGTACATGCTGTTATTGATATATTGCAATTAAACGACATTACTATTATTGGTCATTCTATGGGAGGGTACGTGGCTTGCGCTTTCGCAAATGCATACCCCGATCTAATGCACGCCATATGCCTCTTAAATTCAACAACAGACCCTGACACTCCAGATCGAAAAAGTTTACGAAAACGCGCCAACAAAATGGCACAAACCCAATATGAGCAGCTCATACGAATGTCTTTTGTGAATCTATTTGATCCCGAAGCCAAAGTACAGCAAGCGGATGCCATAGACGCGGCCCTTTGCCAGGCTCTAAAAACCCCTTTACAAGGATATATGGCAGCCAATGAAGGCATGACCAAAAGAAAAGATCAAAACAAATTTTGGGCACAGACTCCTTGTATTAAAGGCATGATCTTGGGCACCAACGACTGGATTATCAACGCAAAAGACCACCAATATCGGTTTACACCTATGACTGATTTCTTTGTCAATATTGAAAGTGGACATATGTCGCACATCTCAAATTCGGCAGCAACCCTAGACGCTATTCAACACTTTCTGAGTTTAAAAAAGCAATAAATCGTTGAAAATGCACTATTTAAAAGTAAGAACTAAGACGGCACATACTGTAAATAAGGACTAAATGTTAAAGTTTAATGCATTTCATCGATATATTTGTGTATTTGATAGATATTTTGTTACTTTATGAAGCAACTCAAATAACCCTCCGTTATGAATACAGAAACACCTACCACTACCTACAGTCCATTTGCGCATCTCCAGTGCAAACTTTTTGGACACAAATACAGAATAACAAAGCGGTACGAATCAAATATCAAGGAGTTTGAATGTGCTCATTGTAAAAAACAATTTACGTTAGATGGATATGGGCATTACACACATCTTACCCCAAAACTACGTCGTATCAACGAGGTATACGAAAACTTTTACACAAGAAAACTCGCAAGATAACTAGTCTTCATCGCTAAGAGCGTTCCACCCTCTAGCAATTAAAGGAATTTTTGTGTTAGCACGCGTAATAAGATGTACACCCTCTGTTTCTTCGGTCATGTGACCAATAATTGAAAAATTAGGATTTGCTTTTATTTTGGGAAAGTCGGCTTGAGGAATCGTGAACAATAACTCATAATCCTCTCCACCGCTTAGGGCAATCGTTGTACTATCAATATCAAATTCTTCACATACCTGTATGACCTGAGGGTCTAAGGGAATCTTATCTTCATATACATTACATCCAACCTTAGAGCTCTTACACAGGTGTAATACCTCAGACGAAAGACCGTCACTTATATCAATCATAGAGGTGGGTTGCACGTCTAATTGTTCCAATAACAACTTGACATCTTTGCGGGCCTCTGGCTTTAACTGTCGCTCGACGATATATGAATACTGCTCTAAATCAGGTTGACTATTTGGATTTACTTCAAATACTTGTTTCTCTCTCTCAAGCACTTGAAGTCCCATATATGCACCTCCTAAATCTCCAGTCACGACTAATAAATCATTAGGCTGTGCTGTTGATCTTTGCGTAATAGCTTTCGCGAAAGCGTAACCTACCGCCGTAACACTTATGACCAAACCAACATTTGAAGAAGTAGTATCACCTCCAACGAGATCTACCTTATAATTCAAACAGGCCGCTTGAATACCAGCATAAAGATCTTCTAAAGCTTCTAATGGGAACCGATTTGAAACGCCAATGGACACTGTAATCTGACTCGCATGAGCGTTCATAGCATAAACATCAGACAAATTAACCATAACCGCCTTGTATCCCAGATGTTTCAAAGGCATATAACTCAAATCAAAATGAACACCCTCCACGAGTAAGTCGGTTGTTAGTACTATTTGGCCTTCAGGATACGCCAGAATAGCCGCATCATCACCAATTCCTTTAATAGTACTTTCATGAGTTACTTTAAAATGCTCCGTAAGATGTGCAATCAAGCCAAACTCTCCGAGTTCACTCAATGCCGTGCGACTTTGATCTTTATTTTCTAACATCCTGCAAAGGTAGCTAAGATTTCTGGATTGAAAACCCAATACGCCTTCTCAAAAATGAATAGTAAACAGTAAATCGGTATCGGTATTAACACATCTAGCGTATTTCTTTTTGTATTTTTGAGGGAACATGACCCTTATAATAAAGCTGGTTTATTATTCGCTTTCTCAATTTGAAAGCTTCCTACGTAACAAGTAGGAATTTAACGCTCCTGCTTGTTATATAGATGAAGCATGCCAACATTAACAATACTAAATCCTATACCCAGCATTATGTTAAAAACTACCCTCAACGCAGCTTTACTCTTCTTGTGCAGTTTCTCATTTCTAAATGCACAAACCCCTTGCGATAATGGATTTGCCGATGGCTTTCCTTGTGAAGGTTATGATTTACAATCACGATTAACTCCTAGTGAGATGTTTGGTTCTTTTGCCAACGACTCTTGGGGTTGGGTAGACCCTGACACAGGCATAGAGTATGCTTTAATTGGACTGAATAATGGAACTGCTTTTATTGATATTTCGAACCCTAATGCCCCGCTTCTCGTTGGAAAATTAGCAACACACACAGGTAATAGTACTTGGAGAGATATTAAAGTATATCAAAATCACGCATTCATTGTAAGTGAAGCTAGCGGCCATGGAATGCAAGTTTTTGACCTCACACGACTGCGCAATGTTTCCAATCCACCAGAAAATTTCACCGAAGATGCTCATTATGACGGCTTCGGAAACGCACATAATATTGTGATCAATGAAGAGAGTGGTTTTGCCTATGGCGTAGGAACAACTACCTTTAGTGGTGGCCCTCACTTTGTAAATATTCAAGATCCATTGAATCCGGTTGCTGCGGGAGGTTATTCTCAAAACTCTTATAGTCACGATGCACAAGTAATTACCTATGATGGCCCAGATGCCGATTATATAGGTCGTGAAATCCTTATTGGAAGTAATGCAGACATCCTAGCAATTGTAGATATTACAGACAAAGACAATCCTATCGAAATCTCTACCATTGTATATTCCAATCTGGGATATACGCACCAAGGCTGGTTTACAGAAGATAAACGATACTTCCTTTTAGGGGATGAAACAGATGAAATTATTTTTGGATTCAATACACGAACGATCATTTTTGATTTCGTTGACCTTGACAACCCAGTGATTCACTTTGAATATGAAGGAACGAATACCTCAACAGATCATAATGGTTATGTAGTTGGAGACAAGTATTACTTAGCGAGTTATAGAGCGGGAATGCGTGTGATTGATATTGCAGACATCGCCAATGAAAACATGACAGAGATTGGATATTTTGACACCGTACCTGGAAGTGATCAAGTAGGAACTTCTGGTTTATGGAATGTATATCCTTTCTTTCCAAGTGGTAACATTGTTCTTAGTGGAGACTCAGGATTCACCTTGGTAACTGATCCAGACTTTTTGAACGTAGACGATGTTACTTCGGCTGATAGCCAAAGCATCTATCCAAACCCTGCCTCAACACACATCAATATTCAAACGGAAAATACGCCTCTAGGAGATGTACGCATATATAATATTCTAGGACAAGAGGTGCTGCACACGACAACTCAAAAAATAAGCCTGCAAATAAATACTTCAGCCCTTCCTTCAGGCGTTTACTTTGTACAAACTGCTGTGACTACACAGCGCATTATCGTTCAATGATCCGGATCCTATGTATTGTCCTTTGTTTTTCCTGTTTCGCTTTAAGTAGCTGCGGAGATGACGATCGTGATTTTGAAGCCGTCCTGCAGACTCCAGACGATACGGAAACCGATGACACTCCTCAAGAGGAGGTAGATACAAATGATGGACGAACAGCTTGTGAAAATGGCCTTGCTGGAATCTACCCTTGTGACGGTTATGATCTCATGGCGAGTTTCACCCTCAATCAACTCAATGCTGAAGGAAACGGCAACGATTGTTGGGGTTGGACAGACAGCGCTACAGGAAAAGAATATGCCATCATGGGCGTTCGAAGAGGTACCGTTTTTATTGATATCTCAAACCCTACACAACCCATAATTCTCGGACGATTAACTACGGCGACGGATGGTTCGACCTGGAGGGACATAAAGGTCTATAAAGACCATGCCTTTATTGTAAGTGAAGCGGCCAATCACGGAATGCAGATTTTTGATCTTACAAAACTAAGAAATACTGACGGAACGATCCAAGACTTTCAAGCAGACGCACATTATACAGAATTTGGAAGTGCTCATAACATTGTGATCAATGAAGATACAGGCTATGCCTATGCCGTTGGAACACAAACTTTTGATGGCGGCCCCCATTTTATCAATATCCAAGACCCGAAAAATCCTATTTTCGAAGGAGGGTTTGCCGGAGGAACCTATAGTCATGATGCTCAAGTAGTTACCTACAATGGCCCAGATACCGATTACCAAGGACGAGAAATTTATATCGGTAGTAATGAAGATGAAGTGGTCATTATCGATGTAACAGATAAGGCTAACCCAACCATTATCTCTAGACCCATTTACAGTAATGTTGGGTTTACGCATCAAGGTTGGCTCACTGAAGATCATCAATACTTTATCGCCAATGACGAGTTTGACGAGACTAATTTTGGCTTCAACACACGCTCGATTATTTTTGATTTTAGAGACTTAGACAACCCTGTGCATCAGGGTAGTTTCATTGGACCAACTGCGGCAATAGATCACAACTATTACACAAAAGGGAACGAATTATTTATTTCAAACTACAAGGCTGGAGTTCGTATTGCAGACATCTCCGGAATTACTGGAAATGACCTCTTTGATATTGGGTTCTTTGACACTTTCATCGCCGATGACGCTACAGGTTTTGATGGCGTATGGAGTGTGTACCCCTATTTTGAAAGTGGTAATATCATTGTGAGCGACATGAGTGGTGGTTTCTTTATCATCCGTAAATCGGGCACTTAAATCCTACAAATTACGACACATGCTTAATAGATTTATTCATACAATTTTATCGATTACGCTTTCGCGAAAGCGTGTACATCTCCTGTCCCTACTTACTCTTTTAGCAATAGGATGTGGCGCTGATGATGGGCCAGAACCGGACGCTGATGGAGACGGCTCGAACGATGTGACAGATCCACCAGATGACACGGAACCAGACACCCCACTTGAAGTTAGCTTTATCAAAACCTATGGCGGAAGTCAAGACGATAGTTTTCAAGATGTAATCGCAACCACCGACGGTGGCTTTGCAGCCTTGGGATATTCTCAAAGTGTCGATGGAGATATTACTGACAATACATCGCAGGTCAATATGTACTGGGTGGTCAAAACAGATGCTGATGGAGCCATTCAATGGTCTAAAACATATGGCGGAAGCGATGATGACCGCGGTCAGCAAATCATTCAAACCAACGACGGCGGGTACGCTTTAGTAGGCTTTGCAAAAAGTGGTGATGGTGATGCCTCGCAGAATGCTGGCTTTGCCGATCAATGGATTGTGAAGATAGATGCCGGTGGCGAAATACAATGGCAAAAAAGCTTTGGTTTCTCCGGTTCTGATCAAGCGTTTTCAATTATTCAAACTACAGATGGTGGTTTTTTTACAGCCGGATTTCTTGACGTGACAGCTTCTGGAGGCGATGGAAATGAAGGCCGACACGGAGTGGGTGAATTCTGGGGACATAAATTAGATGCCAGCGGGAACCTCATTTGGAGGCGCTACTTTGGCGGCACCAATAATGACCGAGCCTATGGCGTTGTAGAAACGAGCGATGAAGGACTACTTCTTGTAGGAGCTACCGAAAGTACAGACTTTGATATCACAAATTCCAAGGGTAGCTATGACTTTTGGGCAGTGAAGCTAGATATTCAAGGGAATCTTGTTTGGCAAAAAAATTATGGAGGGAGCGAAATAGACATCGCTTACGCCGTGACCAAGACACAAGATGGGAATTACCTGCTCGTAGGAGATACCCGCAGTCCAGATGGAGATGTGACCAATTTTAAGGGCGCCGCCGATGTATGGCTCGTCAAGATAGATGAACAAGGCACCCTACTCTGGCAAAAAACACTCGGTGGCGCTGGCTTTGACAGTGCGAGAGATGCCGCAGCACAAGGCACTGGCTTTGTTGTGACGGGTGCTTCCCGAAGCACAGAGGGGGATCTTACCGGAAATAAAGGACAAACTGATTTTTGGATCATGCAGCTAGATGCCACGGGGGGTATTAAATGGCAGCAGAATATAGGTGGTAACGATTTGGATTTTGGATATGGAATAACGACTAGTGGCACCCGAACCATATTTGTAGCTGGAGACACTCAAAGTAATGACCAAGATATCAATGGTAATAAAGGCGGTACCGATGCCGTTCTCATTAAAATAGAATAACATAAAATCCTACAAATGAAAAAGATATTTGCATTATTGTTCGTGGCCGCAAGCACCCTAAGCTGTGGTAATGACGATCAAGACGGTATTAAAAAAACGTCCGGTTCCTTAGAGCTGAACTTTATACATACTGTTGGAAGTGTTGGAAGCAATGGAAATGGTGGAACAGACATACTTCAATTAGGCAATACTTACCAAAATTCGAGCGCAGAGTCCTATACGGTAACCGAATTAAAATACA
>JBLHXM010000062.1:0-20521 GCA_047630395.1 Dokdonia sp. | reverse complement strand
ATTAAAGGAAAAATTGGGAACGATTTTTCTTCAAATGCACAATAACTTTCAACCAAAAAACTTTGATCGCGTTGATCATTTTGTCAATCATTGGCCTACAACGGTTCCATTGGCGATGGAATTTAGACATACGGATTGGTTTAATGAACCGACTGCTGCCGAGCGTTTATACCTATTACTAGAAGAAAATAAGATTGCCAATATTATTGTGGACACAGCAGGCCGCAGGGACATCATGCATATGCGCCTTACTAATAATGAAGCCTTTATTAGGTATGTAGGCGCAAATCATCCATCAGATTACGCACGTCTGGATGATTGGGTGGAAAGACTACGCTATTGGGTTTCGCTTGGTCTTGAGAAAATTCACTTTTTTATCCATCAAAATATAGAGAAGGAATCTCCGTTATTGTCGGCCTATTTTATAAAGCAGTTGAATACTGCTTTGGGTACTCAGTTATCCATACCCAATGATTCTTCTCATACGTCACAAACTTTGTTCTAATGGGGGGCGTCTATATTCTTATGGGAGTTTCAGGTGTTGGTAAAACGAGCGTAGGAAAAGAACTCGCTGTCACACTAGGACTTCCGTTTTTCGATGCAGATGATTTTCATCCTCAAAGAAATAAAGAAAAAATGGCAGCTGGTATTCCTTTAAACGATACAGATCGCTGGCCTTGGTTGGATACCTTGGCGCAACATGTGAAGGATTGGTCAGATAGCGGAGCAGTGCTCGCATGCTCAGCCTTGAAGGAAGTGTATAGGGAGCGATTATGTGCTGTCCGGCCGGCAGGTACAAATGTCACCTTCGTTTATTTACAGGCCACTTTTGACCTAATTAGAGCCAGATTATCGAACAGGAAGGATCATTTTTTTAACCCTACATTATTACAATCACAGTTTGATACGCTCGAACCACCCAAAAATGCACTTCAGGTGGATGGGCATCAATCACAACAACAAATTATAGATTACATACTCTTGGAATTAAAATCAACATCTCAATTAGGCCTTATAGGGCTCGGGGTTATGGGCAAAAGTCTTGCGCGTAACTTCGCCGGCAAAGGCATACAACTTTCCTTGTATAACAGACGAGTCTCTGGTAAAGAAGAAGACGTAGCTACTCGTTTTATTACCGAATACCCAGTGCTATCTATAGCGCAAGGGTTCGAGGATTTGGCTGCATTTGTACAGTCTTTAGAGAGACCCCGCTCCATTTTTCTAATGGTTCATGCAGGAGCTGCAACAGACATTGTCATCTCAGCCTTGCACCCGCATTTGGATGTTGGTGATGTTTTGATGGATGGCGGGAATGCACACTATCAGGATACGGAGCGCAGAATAGGCGAACTCTCAAAAAGAGGAATTCACTTTATGGGAGTAGGTGTTTCCGGTGGAGAAGAAGGGGCCTTGTATGGACCCTCTATAATGCCAGGGGGGGCTTTTGAAATATATGATCAGGTGCAACCCTTGTTAGAAATAATTGCTGCTAAAGATGCTCATGGAAAACCCTGCTGTGCTCATATTGGAATAGGAGGCGCTGGTCATTTTGTAAAAATGATCCACAATGGCATCGAGTATGCCGAAATGCAGCTCATCACAGAGGTATACGGTCTAATGCGTTTTCATCTTGGAATGGAGTTACCGGCTGTCGCCAACCAATTTGATACCTGGAATGCTGGGCCCTTACAAAGTTACTTACTCGAAATTTCAGCTAAAATTCTCAGGAAAAAAGACGGTGATCACTCTGTAATTGATCTCATTTTAGATAAAGCCCAACAGAAAGGAACCGGTGGATGGAGCACCACCGCAGCCTTGACACTTGGACAACCTTTTGACACCATTGCAAGTGCCGTTATGGTGCGTAATCTTTCGGCTCAGAAAATGACGCGAATAGAAGCACAGATAGCGTATGCTTTTCCTACTAACACCTATGATTACACCTTAGGCCTAGAGGATATAAAACAAGCCTATTCAGCAGCGCGTATGATCAATCACGCAATAGGAATAGAGACCATTAAGGCGGCGAGTATTACCTATGGATGGAATATCAATCTATCTGAACTTGCTCGTGTATGGACCAATGGTTGTATTATTAGATCACAACTTATGGAGGCCTTTATTGATTGGCTAAAAGTAGATGCTACCTCGCATATATTATTACATGTGGATGCTGTGCAATTGCTAAGTGATACCAATGATGCTTTCGCTAAAACCATCAGCGAAAGTGCACTTCTTAAAGCCGCAATTCCTACGTTAAGCGCCGCTTTTAATTATTTCAATGGATTCGTGACTGGGGATTCTGCCACACATCTAATTCAAGCACAACGTGATTTTTTTGGAGCACATACCTACGAACGGAAAGATAAGGAGGGGAATTTCCACACCCAATGGGAATAAATTAATACATTAAAATAACGTCCATGGATATTCAATTACTCGCTGCCGTATTGGTAGGTATTTGTGTTTTATTATTCTTGATTTTACGGTTAAAAATGCAGGCATTTTTGGCCTTACTAATTACGTGTATCACAGTAGGTGTACTTGCAGGAATGGAGCCAAAATCTATCCTCGACAGTGTAAAAAATGGGATGGGAGGAACCCTGGGCTTTGTAGCAACGGTTGTTGGTCTTGGAGCATTATTTGGCGCCATCCTAGAACGTTCTGGAGGCGCTCAGCGATTGGCGCAATACCTACTCAAAGCTTTTGGCGTAGAAAAATCACCATGGGCCGTAATGCTTACGGGCTTCCTTGTGGCCATACCTGTTTTCTTTGATGTGGCCTTTATCATTCTAGTACCTATTATATATGCCTTACAGAAGCAGACAAAGAAATCGCTCATATTGTATGCAATTCCATTGCTTGCGGGTTTGGCGATTACACATACGTTTATTCCGCCAACACCAGGGCCTATTGCAGTAGCAGAAATTTTGGGTGCCGACTTAGGATACGTGATCATCTTTGGGTTTATAGCGGGTCTACCTGCGGCGATTATCGCGGGACCTCTTTTAGCGCGTATGCTTTCTAAGAAAATGCATATTGAGTCTCCTAAAGAAATGATCTCAATAACAGAGGTTCCCGAGAATGCACCTTCTGCAGGAACGATTGTTCTCATTATTGCTATACCGATCGTCCTTATCGTTTGCAACACGGTTTTGGGAAGTCCGCTGTTTGATCAAGAGCAGTTACCCTCTTGGATTACCTATACTACTGGTTTGTTAGGGCATCCTTTTGTCGCTCTGATTATAGCCAATCTTGTCGCTTGGTATTTCCTTGGCATTCGGAAAGGTTTTACAAAATCACAGCTCTTAGATATTTCGACGAAATCGCTATATCCTGCAGGTGTGATCATTTTACTCACGGGCGCTGGAGGGGCTTTTAAGCAAGTACTCATTGATACGGGAGCCGGTACTATGATTGCAGAGGCTTTGAGCGGTGATTTCTTCCCACCGGTAATTTTTGGTTTCCTTGTGGCAGCCATCGTACGCATTCTTCAAGGATCGGCGACGGTAGCGATGATCACTGCAGCGGGAATAACAGCACCACTCTTAGGAATTTCAGAAACTACGGAACCACAATTGGCTGTATTAGTAATAGCCATTGCTTCTGGTGCTACGATATTTTCCCATGTTAATGACAGTGGGTTCTGGTTAGTCAAGCAGTACCTCGGACTAACAGAAAAACAGACGTTTCGTTCTTGGACGGTGATGACGACACTTATTGCAGTGGTAGGGTTGATTGTTTCTACATTATTATGGTATATCGTTTAAATGTGTTTTTTGCATTGAGTGCGTATCTTTGCGGAGTAACTTAATAAAGACGAGAGTGGTCATGTCAATACCGCTTTCGCGAAAGCGCTATGAATTTCCACACCCGAAAATGGATCAAACCTGAAGATCTTAACCCAAATGAAACGCTCTTTGGAGGTCGACTCCTAGAATGGATTGATGAAGAGGCCGCACTCTATGCGATTATCCAATTAGAAAATCCGCGTACAGTTACTAAATATATGTCCGAAATTGATTTTCGCGCAAGCGCAAAAAAAGGAGATATTATTGAAATTGGTTTAGAACCTGTGAAGTATGGAAATGCATCTTTGACCTTACGGTGTGAAGTACGAAACAAAATGACTAGGGAAATCATTATTTCTATAGAGCGTATTGTAATGGTTGGACTTGACGCTGATGGAAAGGCCGCAGCACATGGTAAGACAAAGATTGAATTTGTCAAAGATCGCCTTGAGGATACTGACTGATTATCCGATATCTATGTATACGGTAATAAAAATAGGTAAACCTTTGTAGTTTTCTGGTTAATTCTTATCGGTATCTACGGCATGTAGATCATTGTCTAGTACTTTTGAAGAAACAAAACACAACCATGAAAAACGGTACCCTGTTGTTTATATGTTTCTTGTCTCTGATTTCATGTACTGAAGAGGAACCTAAAACTATTGAAATCGTTGATGAAGGAAGAGAAATTGGAGCGTATATACGAACGACAGCAATTACAAATACAGAATTTAACGTAGGACAGGTAGGGAGCACATTCTCTATTGGATTAGAAGTGCAAGGTGAAGAAGATGGAAATCAGTTTGATGAAATTGAAGTTTTTCTTAAATTCCAAGACAATACCCCAGATAATGGAACGATGACAACTTCTGAAATACTCTACAGTGTTTTAGATAGTTCAGAATTTGAAGGTGGACCTTTTAGTCTTCCTCGCATTGATGTAGATATTACTTTTGATCAGGCATTAGTCGCTACCGGAATGATCCTTGGTAAGGTACATTGTAAAGATCAATTCCTGGTACGTTTGAATATTAAACTTCCCGACGGCCGCTCTTTTACGGCAGGCGATGCTAGTTCAAAAATACTAGGAGCTGATGACTTTTGGAGTTCGCCATTCTGTTCTACGATTAACGTATTAGAGCCAATTCAAAGCGACTTATTTACAGGGATCTATGAGATGAATAGCGTGTTAGATGGGGCTTTAGGCCCCACTTTTGGAGATACGCAATTGGTGACAATATTTGAAGGAAACTACCCCAATGCACGTGCTATGAAATTAAGACATCGATTTTCGATTCCTCAGGAAACAAAGCGAACTTTTCGATTTACCGTAGCCTGTGATGAAATAGTAATGACTAAGAACCTACTCTCGAGTAAAATAGGTTTTTGTGATGTTGACCCAGCCATTCTTTTAGGACCTGATGCCTTAATTGGCCCTGCAGGCGCTAATGACGATAGTATTTTTGAATTATGATTTGTGGAAGGATATCTGGGCTTTGATGGTAACTGCGGTTTTGGAACTGCGCCATCAAGATTACGTTTTTCAAAACAATAAATTTAAATCCTATGAAGAATAAATTAAATAGTTTCTATGTTCTTTCTTTAAGTGTTTTAACGCTTTTTAGTTGCACTGATGGAGGAAAGGCCATCGAAGAAGTATTACAAGAAGTAGATCGCGGAGCTGTGCTCAGAACCGTCCGTATTAATAAAGGAGAATTCAATATCAATAATCTAGAAGATGAGTATAGTATTGAGTTAGAAGAACAGGATATTGAAGAAGGAGATCTGCTAGAATCTGTCGCTATTGAGGTTCGTTTTGTGGATAATACCCCAGAAAACGGAGATGTTTCCTCAGTGGCTGTTGCGGCTGCTTTATTGTTACCCACAGACTTCTCAACAGGACCGAATGCTTTGCCTGTAATTGATTTGAAATATACTTTTTCCGAACTTCTTACTTTGACGGGAGTTTCCTTTAGTGATGTACACTGCAAGGATCAGTTTCGCCTTGATCTTGAACTCCGTTTAACCGATGGCCGCGTTTTTACTACCACCAATTGTGGAGGTACCATAGTGAATAATACTGGTTTTTTTAAATCCCCATTCTCATATCTTATAAATATCGTCGAACCCATTGTAGAAACGGCCTTTACCGGAACCTATGAAATGTCTTCAATTTTGGATGGTGCTTATGGGCCTACCTTTATAGATCCTCAAATTGTCACTTTGACAAGTGGTCACTCGAACAATGTTCGTGTTTTTGAAGCCCAAACCTTTAATGATCCTGTAATCATTGAATTTAGTGTAGTGTGCAATGCTGCAGTCATAACACGGTATCAGAAAAGCGGAAGAGGCTGTACCAATGATTTTTCAGACCAGGTCTTATTGGGGCCTGATAGCGAACCTGGGCTTTTAGACCCTAACGACGATTCTGTTCTTGAGATTTGGTATGTCGAGGCCTTTGAAGGCTATGATGCATTTTGTATTTATTCAGATTTTCCAGCAAAATTCCGATTGTCAAAACAATAAACCATGAAAGAGATTCTTCGATATATAACCGCAATATATGTTTTATTTCTGTTCGTTGAGTGTACAGCCGGTGACAAGGCTATTGAAGAGGTTATGGAAGAAATAGAACGTGGCGCTGTGTTTCGGAATATCGACTACAACAATATTGTCTTCGCTATTAATGATGCTGATAGCGCCTATAGCATTGTGTTGGAAGAGCAAGATATATAAGAAGGGGGCATCTCAAAAATGCCGATGTGTTTATTCAGTTTGTGGATCATATGACTTCGACAGTCGATCTAACTTCTCCAGAACCCTTATTTAAAACCGTCCGTAATGCCGATTTCGAAGTGCGGCTAGATGGACTGCTCCGAGCAAATTTGGTCATTACTTTTTCTGAAGCCTTAGCGGCTAAAGGACGCACCAGGTACTAGCAAAGTGCAAAGATTAGTTTGAGGTTCGCTTAGTCTTAAATCTAGCAGTTGGACGTTCCTTTGATACGCCAACTGGAAGCGCCTCCATACTCACAGATGATTGTTTTTTTAAATCGCCATATCGCTATAGTATTCCCATCGTAGCGCCCATAGAGGATCAATTATTTACCGGAACTTATTTATATACTACGCTCATAGAAGGCCTTTTTGGCCCAACCGTGGGTGAGTCTAGAGTGGTCGCGATTTTAGAGGGGACGTCCCCCCAATGTTTACTTAGCTCCTTTTGGAGTGGGAACCTTTGAGTTTACCATCGCCTGTGATGCGGTCTATCCTAAACTCTACGAATCCCTTAATGGTTTGTGCCGAGACTCAGACGGTCATATATTATTGGGCCCTGATCCAAATAATGGTGGGTTAGCCGATCCTGATGATGATAGTGTTTTCGAAATTCAATTTATTGAAGGATATGAAGGTTGGGGATAGGGTATTAGGCCTGAAGAAAATATTGTTCGTATCTGTCTATCCAAGCAATAGATATACTTTGCTTAATTCGAGATAAAAAACCTGCAAACAGGGCAATTTATAGTTGTGTAAACACCGCTTCTTAATGATATGTTAATCATCTCTATGAGATGAAATTGTAGATGCTACATTTCTTATTTTCGCTTGACACAAATAATATCTTTATGAGAACTTCCTTTTATCTAGCAATATGCATGTGCTTTGCTTTTATAATTCCTACAGAGGCCCAAATATTTAAGAAAAAGCGAAAAAAGGACAAAACAGAAGTTAGTGCTGCTCCAAAGAAGAAGGACACCGATGCTATTAAAGAATATGATGAAGTCATCACCAAAGAAGCCGTTTCTGATAGCGGCCTTTTTCATGTACATAGAATAAAAGATGATTTCTACTACGAAATCCCATTTGCTACACTAGAGAAAGACATGCTTTGGGTGAGTCGTATTGCTCAAATTCCACTTGGATTAGGAGGTGGATATGTAAATGCTGGGTCAAAAACAAACGAACAAGTAGTGCATTGGCAGCGCTACAATGACAAGATTCTCTTAAAGATTAAGTCCTTTACCAATATCGCCGATAGTAGTAAAGCCATTAGCAGTTCTGTAAAGGTCAATAATTACGAACCTACTTTATACGCTTTTGATATCAAAGCTTTCAGCAAGGATTCTACAGCGGTTGTCATTGATGTGACGAAGTTATTTAGTACAGATGTAAAGGCCATAAGCGGGCTTTCTGCTCGGTTACGTAAAGAATACAAGGTGACAAAGCTAGATGCAAACCGCAGTTTTATCAATTCGATAAAGAGTTTTCCAGAGAATATTGAGGTAAAACAAGACTTTAGTTATAATGCTTCTGAGCCACCATCAGAGCGCAGTGCGCAAACGATTAGTTTGCAGATGAATCAATCTATGATTTTATTACCTGAGGTGCCTATGCAGCCTAGACTGTACGATCCTCGCGTTGGTTTTTTTACGGTAAGTCAATATGATTATGGAAGTGATAAACTCAAGGCAGATAAGAAGACGTATATCAGGCGTTGGAGATTAGAGCCTAAAGATCCAGAAGCTTATGCTCGCGGGGAACTGGTAGAGCCTATCAAACCTATTGTTTATTACTTGGACCCAGGAACTCCTGAAAACTTAAAAGAATACATAAAACAAGGTATCGAAGATTGGCAGAAGCCTTTTGAAACGGCAGGTTTTAAAAATGCGATCATTGCCAAAGATGCTCCTACACTAGAAGAAGATCCAGATTTTAGTCCTGAAGATATACGGTATTCGGTGGTGAGATATGTAGCAAGCACCACGCGTAATGCTGTGGGCCCGAGTACTTCCGATCCTCGTTCTGGAGAAATCATTGAAAGTGATATTATCTGGTACCACAATCACCTTCGTTCGTACCGTAATCGTTATTTATTAGAAACAGGCGCTGCAAATCCAAGCGCACGTACCCTAGATACACCGGCGGAGGAAATAGGAGAGATGATGCGTATGGTAATTGCTCATGAAGTCGGACATGCCTTAGGTTTTCCGCACAATATGGCGGCTAGTTATGCCTACGATGTTGAATCTTATCGCAGTGGTGATTTTACACAAAAGAATGGTATTGCTGCAAGTCTTATGGATTATGCACGCTATAATTATATTGCACAACCCGGAGATGAAAATATTCGTTTTATACGCCAGATGGGTCCGTATGATCATTATGCAACCAATTGGGGCTACCGTCGTATTCCTAAAGTTTTGGATCCAGAAGCCGAAACGCGCACATTAAACAAATGGATTTCTGAAAAAGGAGAGGACCCAATATTTAAATTTGGAAGACAATCCAGTCGTTTTGATCCACAGTCTCAAACAGAAGGTATCGGAAATGATCCTATTCTAGCAAGTGCTTATGGCATCAAAAACTTGAAGTATGTCGCTCAGAATTTACCTTCATGGACCTCGTCTGAAACTAATAATTATGCGGACCTAGAGGAGCTTTACGGAGAAATGTTAGGTGTTTATAGTCGATATATCGGTCATGTTGTAACCAATATAGGGGGTGTTTTTGAAAATATCAAAATGCCAGAGCAAGGAGGACAGGTATATACACATCTCAATAAAGAGGCACAGCAAGCTTCAATGGCATGGTTGCAAACGGAGTTGTTTGAGACCCCAGCTTGGTTGTTAGATCCTGCTATTCTTCAAAATATTGATCATGCAGGATACTTTGAACGCATACGCCGACTACAAGCACGCTATGTGAGTAGTTTGCTGAGTTTTGATCGCATTGGACGATTGATCGATGCTGAGACATTGAATACGGAATATTACAGCGCTTTAACGATGCTTCAAGATGTGCGCAAAGGACTGTTTGCTGAAACGAAGTCGGCGAAGAGTGTGGATATTTACCGTCGTAACCTACAACGTACGTTTGTAGAGCGTATGAAGTTCCTTATGACAGATGAAGGGCCGAAGGCGCGAAAAGGGAGGCCTGGTTTTGAAGGAACCCTCAATTACAAGGTAAGTACGTCAGATGTGCAGCCAATCGTTAGAGGAGAATTAAAAGCCCTAAAAAGAACCTTGAAAACGGCAAGAAATGCTGGAGTTAATACCATTACAAAGTATCATTATGATGACCTTGTTGCGCGTATTGATGCCGTACTAGATCCAAAATAGCCGAAGGCTATACTTTGTGGCAGTGGATCACCGCTAAGGTTCCATCCTCCAGTGTTGTAAAAAATAAGTAGTCGTTGCCACCGTCTTTGATCTTAAGCTTTTTTCTAAGATCGGCGACAGACATAGGAAAGTTGCGCGTAGTGATATTTGCCTTTGTGAGTTTCAAAACCTTCCGCATGGATTTAGCATAGGGAAGTACCGATACGATCTTAAATACACGTCCGGGGAATGTGATACATGCTTGGGAACTGTATAAATGTGTGTTCTCGTGCAGTTTAAATAGCTCAAAATGCTCGCTCAGCCAATTGAATGCGCCTGACTTCATCAGGGCGGCGTTAGGTTCGTAGAGATACTTAGACGGTAGACCATAAGAGGCGTGAGCATCTAAAAGAGCATCATAACTCATGGTTACTTTGGAAGTGCCTTCTTTTCCTATATTGATAACTGTGAGTGCTAATGATGTATTTGTAGGTGTAGCCTCCATACACCAAAGTAATTCTTTCACTTCATTACGAACGGCAACAATATGGAGTTGAGACACATTTTTTAAAACGTTCCATCCAGCGCTGATATCCAGCAGGGGAGCCGTCTTAATCCACAATCGATCACAGCGTGTTAAGAGAAGGTCGAGATGTTCTGGGACATTGGGTAGGCAATCTTGTAGCATAAACACCTTTCCTTTTATATCTGAGCGTCTGCCTGGGTCTAAAAAAATAGTATTGTAGTGCTCTTTATTTTTTGTAAAATGAGTGATGGAATCGGCGACTATGCACTGGATATTTGAAGTTCCTAGCGTGTCAAAGTTCGCTTTCGCGAAAGCGGAAACTCCCGCATCCAGCTCAATGTGGGTTACTTGATCAAGTTGCTGTGCAAAGTAATACGAATCAATACCGAAGCCACCAGTGCCATCTGCTAGTGTTTTCCCCGTCATGAGACTTGCTTTGTACTGAGCCGTAGCCTCAGATGACGTCTGCTCTATATTTAATTTAGGAGGAAATAGAATGCCATCTGTCTGATACCAAATCGGAAGTTTCGCTTTCACCTTTCGTCTTCCTTCGAGCTGCTGTGCCAATTCTTGAATAGACACCCCAGAAAACGGACTGCCTTTAAGAATAAAGGTGCTGAGTGGTGTGTGTGCGTTTGCTCTTAAAAACTCTTGTACTTCGGGAGCTAAAATGGCTGTGTGCATCAAAGGTCTTTCGTAAGTTTTTTGACAATTTTTAGATTGGGTAAAAATTCTTTTGAGATCACTTTAATGGCAGTATAAGTAGGAACAGCGACAACCATTCCGAGTACTCCAAAAAGCAATCCACCAATAATGATAATCAGAAAAATCTCCAGCGGATGCGACTTAACACTTGTGCTAAAGATAAATGGCTGACTCACAAAATTGTCTATAACCTGCGCGATAAAATAACCGATCATCACTTTGATGGTCGTCGGTAATATGATGGACTGAAAATCCAAGCCTAAGTTACTGGTCATAGATAAGGTGAGCATGAGTAAACCACCAACCAAAGGACCGATATACGGTATAAGGTTGAGCAGCGCGCATAGAAATGCGATGACTAAGGCATTATCAATACCAAAGATGAGTAATATGGTCGTATAGATGACAAAGAGAATTGAGATCTGCAATAGAAGTCCTAGGAAATATCGCGAGAGTAAATCTTTGATTTTAGTAAAGGATTGGTTGAGTCTATATTCATTGTCATCCTTTACAAAAGTCATCATGGCATTGTTTAAAATAGCACTGTCTTTCAAAAAGAAGAACGAAATGAATATCACCGAAAACAAACCAATTCCAAAAGAGCCAAGCGCTCCAAAAACTCCATTTAAGAGGTTGGGTATTGCCCCAAAACTAAAGGTTGAGCTCCAATCGGTGTCATTTACTGCTTTGAGCAAGTCAATGTTCTTGGTTGCTAGATAGGTATCGACCTCCTTAAAAAGTTGGGTCATATTCTCTTGTAAACCATCGATATTGAGTAGTGATAAGTTTTGACCCTGTTCTACAATCAAAGGGATAAACATCGCCATAATACCTAACACCATTCCAAAAATGACCAGCATGGTAAACGCTACCGCCAAACCGTTTTTGAACTTCAATCGACTCCTTAAAAACTTGATAATCGGTCTTCCAATCAATGAGATAACAGCTGCGATACTAATGTACGCTAGTACAGAGCTGATTTGGTACAGAAACCAAAGCAGTAAAAATATGCCAACAAGTATGCCGACCGCTTTTAAAATCCCGTAGGTAATCATCTTTGAGTTCATATATCAAATATAGGTATTTAGGAGCGTGTAATTTCGTAGAGAGCAATGCCCAATGCTTGGGCGACATTCATGCTACTATTGGTTCCCAGCATGCTAATGTGTGCGTTGTGTTCTGTCATTTTCAAAAGGCTATCAGAAACACCAAAATTTTCATCACCTACAATGAGCACGACTTTGTCCAATACGCCGCTAGGGAGCTTCTGAATAGGCAAGCTGTTGTCTGTAATTTCGATAGCGATACTGCGATAACCTTGAGCATGCAGCTCTTTAAGCGTAGTTTGTAAGTCTTCGCTTTCGCGAAAGCGAACTTTTTCATGTGTATTGCGTGCCGTTCTTTTGAGACGGCTGCTGGACAGATCAAGAAGATGACCGCCAAAAATAATTTCTGTAACCCCAAAAGCATCGGAAAGTCTGAAGATGGATCCAATATTTGCGGGTCCTTTTACATGATCACAGAGAACAATAATGTCTTTGGAACTGCCTTCGGGTTTTGTATGAGATTCGTGAGTAAGTTGCACGTATAAAGGAATAGAAGGTGATTAAGCTTAATGCTCAAAGGCATATTTGACAATATTGGCACCCATTTGTAGTGCTTTTTGACGAATAGATTCAGGATCATTATGTACCTCAGGATCTTCCCAGCCATCGCCTAAATCAGACTCTGTGGTAAATATAACGACCAGTCGTTCTTCAAAAAAGAGCCCTAACGCCTGTGGTCGCTTTCCATCATGTTCGTGAATTTTTGGTAAGCCCGCAGCAAAGGTATAGGCAGATGAGAATATAGGGTGACTCGCTGGGAGCTCTATCAATTCTTGATCAGGAAAAATCTTCTTCAATTCTTTGGGTAGATATTGGGCCATTCCATAGTTATCGTCAATATGCAAAAAACCACCACTTTCAAGGTATGAGCGTAGGTTTTGAACATCTTCCTCATTAAATAAAACATTGCCGTGCCCTGTCATATGCAAGAGCGGGAACCTGAAAATATCAATACTACTTGGATCAACGGTTTCCGGTTTCGGATTCATAGCGGTATTAATGTTTTGATTACAGAATTTAATCAGGTTAGGAAGCGCTGTTGGATTGCTGTACCAATCGCCACCACCTTTGTATTTCAAGACTGCAAGATCTTGTGCTTGGAGGGTCCCTTGTCCAAAGGGAATGATGGAACCAACACAACAAAGAAATAGGATCAGAAAGAATGTTCTCATATGAAAGAAAATATCGCACTAAAATACAGAATACCTATTGATAACGCTAGTTTTTTGTGAAATTGTGAAAAGTCATTGAGACACTAGTGTTTGCGCATTTTATTCGATAAATTGACGTTAAAACCGTCGCTATGTCAAGACTACCAAAAATAGATCGCTTCAATACCCATGTAAAGGCTAAATATGATGTTTTTAATAGCATATTTATGACCTTACCATTTGATGGTATTTCAAACACAGGGGTTTTGTTGCCGCTGTTTAATGAGATCTGTGTGGCTGGCTATGCAGAGAATAAAAATCCTACAGAGATTGTTGGGTATTTTTTTGAGCGTTATATGCGGGGTGCATCGAAGGAGACGCGACAGGCGTTATTATTTCGATTTATTCAATACATTGAACGCCAAGTGGTTTTGTTTGATGCGATCGAGGATGCTAGTTATCGTGAAGTTCATAATATGGATGGTCGTGGCACTTTGCGTAATATCAAAGAAGAAGCAGAAGCCTTAGGAAAGAAAGATGAATTGATCGCATATTTAAATCAGTTTACGATTCGTCCAGTGCTCACGGCGCATCCTACGCAGTTTTACCCAGGTGAGGTTTTAGGAATTATTAATGATTTGAGTCTGGCCATTCGTGAAGATCGATTGGCAGATATTCGTTTCTTATTGGCACAATTAGGGAAGACGCCATTTTTCAAAAAAGAAAAGCCAACGCCTTATGACGAGGCCGTGAGTTTAATTTGGTATTTAGAAAATGTATTTTACCAAAGTGCAGGCCACATATATGATTACTTACACCAGCATATTATTCAGGATGAGCTTTTTGACAATACGGTTGTAGATCTTGGTTTTTGGCCGGGAGGAGATCGTGATGGGAATCCTTTCGTCACTACTGAAATTACGCTAAAAGTAGCGCGTCGTTTGCGATCGGCGGTAATGCGAAATTACTACCGAGAATTAAGA
The DNA here is from genome assembly GCA_047630395.1 of Dokdonia sp. Lineage (GTDB taxonomy): Bacteria > Bacteroidota > Bacteroidia > Flavobacteriales > Flavobacteriaceae > Dokdonia. The sequence continues at coordinate 6,162 of JBLHXM010000062.1, read as the reverse complement.
GCCTTGCGACGACGCATTACATTTGTTGGGACGGAGGCGCCTTTGGCAGCATTGGAAGCGGCTTTGTTTACAGCCATTTTTGCAGAAGGGAAGCTGGTAATTACAAAGGATTCTATTTTGAAAGTCTTAAAAGAGGTACGACAGCTGGTAAGAGAAAAACACCAAAGCTTATATATAGATAAGATCACCAGTTTAATACATAAAGTGGAACTTTTTGGTTTGCATTTTGCAACCTTGGATATTCGGCAAGACTCGAGCGTTCATAAGCACGTTTTTGAATACCTCGTTGCTCATGCCGTCGTTGAGAATGAACCCCTTTTTCCGAAAGGATACTTAGAACAAACGGATGAAGAACAGATTGCATTTCTTAATGAAATCTCAGCGGTATTCAAGCCTGAAGATTTTACCGATGAAGTGGTTGTAAAAACCTTGGGCTCTATTTATGCCATGCAGACCATTCAGAGAGAAAATGGAGAACGGGGCGCAAATAGGTATATCATCAGTAATTCACAGAAGGCGCTTCATATCATGCAGGCTTTTAGCTTCTTAAGACTGTGTGACTGGAAATCTCCAACAGCCGATGTGGTTCCTTTGTTCGAAACCATACCCGATTTGATCAAAGCTCCTGAGGTGATGAAGGAATTATATAGAAACCCTGCTTACAGGGAGCATCTAAAAGTTCGAGGAAACAGGCAAACGATTATGCTTGGCTTTTCTGATGGCACCAAGGATGGCGGGTACCTAATGGCCAATTGGAGCATATTCAAAGCCAAAGAAGTTTTGACGGCTATTTCTCGTCAGTTTGGGATTACCGTTTTGTTTTTTGATGGACGTGGTGGGCCACCAGCGCGAGGAGGCGGGAAGACTCATCAGTTCTATGCCTCGTTGGGGCCTAAGATTGAGGCACAAGAAATTCAAATGACAGTACAAGGGCAAACCATTAGTTCCAATTTTGGCACCTTAGATTCCTGCCAATATAACTTGGAACAATTACTGAGCAGTGGCGTTGCCAATGAGGTATTTGCTTCCGCAAAAAGCGATATAAGTTATAGCGATCGTATGACCTTAGAGGCTTTGGCAGATGCGAGCTATGTTGCCTACACTCAATTCAAGCAACATCCGATGTTTTTGCCATACTTGGAACGCATGAGTACCTTGAAGTATTACGCTAAAACGAATATTGGTAGTCGGCCAAGTAAGCGTTCGGCAAAGAGCGAATTGATATTCTCTGATTTAAGAGCGATCCCATTTGTAGGATCATGGAGCCAATTAAAGCAAAATGTTCCTGGATTTTATGGCGTAGGAACCGCCTTAGAAAAGTTTTCTGCCTCCGGGCGTCTTGATGAAGTAAAGGCTTTATATAAAAATAGTATGTTTTTTCGTACTTTATTGGAAAACAGCATGATGAGTTTAACAAAGTCATTCTTTAGTTTAACTGCATATATGGAAGAAGATATTGAATTTGGAGACTTTTGGAAGCTGATACATGAAGAATATCTACGTAGTAAACGCCTCATGTTGGAAGTAGCAGGGCTGAATGAATTGATGGAGAATGAAAAGGCTGGAAAAGCGTCTATTCAGGAGCGGGAACGAATTGTATTGCCTTTGCTCACGATACAACAATATGCGCTACGCGAAATTCAAAGCTTAGGTCAAGATACTGAAGATTTAGTAGCACTTGCTACTTTCGAAAAGATGGTGACACGGTCACTATTTGGAAATATAAACGCAAGCCGAAACTCTGCATAATCCAAGGAGCTATTTATTTGTTTTTTGCTGTAGATCAGTATTTTACGACTTATTGCTATCTTCATAGTATGGTTGAGAAAGCTGGAATTATGAAAAAAATGATACTTGTTATTCTACTTTGTGGCACACATTACTTGTGGGGTCAAAGGGCTTCTTATGGCAATGAAAGAAGGAATACAGCGCAAATGTCCAACATCTTGACGGAACCTGTTCCATTAGAAGCTTTTGTAGCGCTTCTAAAATTGGATACTATTCAGCAGGAACGTGTTAGATTCATTTTAACCAATCAAAAGTTAAGACCCATTAAAGGGCAAGCAGCAGCTTCACCAAAAGGACTGAGCTACGAGGGTCGCAGAGAATTGTTTGAAAAACATATGCAAGCAGTACGGAATGCAAAACTGTATTTGCAGTTTAAATCGGTGCAATAAGTAGGGCGCTGCATGGCTGTAAGGTTATTTTAGTTTGTGACACTACACCTTTAAATAATTCTTATGAAGGTCTTTTGTTTAATGCTCTTGGTGGCTATTGTCAATATTTTTGGGGCCGTTGCCCAATCTCAACCAGTAGTTATAGAACTCTTTACGTCCCAAGGTTGCAGCAGTTGTCCTCCTGCCGATGCCTTACTGGCCAAAATTGGTGATGCTAATCCTAAAGATGTTATTGTATTGTCCTATCATGTTGATTATTGGGACTACATTGGTTGGAAGGATCCATTTGCTTCAAATGCAAATACCCAAAAACAATACGCTTACGGATCTCAATTCGATTTAAAATCGGTGTATACTCCACAAGCAGTGGTCAATGGTGATACGCAGTTTACGGGATCCAATTCGTCCAAAATGCTTGCTGCTATAAATCACTATAGTACGTCTCCAGTAATTAAGAATTCCATAACCATTTTAGCGACGAGTATAAAAGACAAAAGTGTATTAGTCGCGGCTGACTATAAGGGAGCTAGCATCGATGGAAACTTGATTTATGTGATAGCGGTAAAAGAAAAAATCACCCCTGTGTTACAGGGAGAAAATAGGAGTAGGAAGTTACGCAACACACATATAGTTGCGGGTATTAAAGAATTGAAAAGCACAGAAGCTATGGGGGCTATTGACATACCACTTGCCGCATGGGTCACAGCTGAAGATATATTGGAAGTCGTTGTTTATGCTTCCAATGCTCAGGGACGTATCATTGCCGCTGCAAGAAAGGAATTGGATAGGTGGTAAAGATTTGAGTATGAAAATGTGAATTTCTAAATAGAGATCCTTAGCTCTTTTTTTGACGAAAATTAATAAACAATTCACGTTCCATACGTGAAGGCTCTGAGTTATACGCAGAAGCGAGTGTATGTACCTTAAATTGAGAATCAAACAAGCTTTTGTACTCTTCTGTATCACCTCCAAAAGGCGGATGATCTTCGTATAGTGGAGCATTAAAAAGAAGTCCTACTAGTTTCCCTGTAGCCGGCAATAAATATTGCATCTGTTTTACATAGTTTGAGCGCAGTGAGGGATCGAGAGCGCAAAAGAAAGTCTGTTCAATAATAAGATCAAATTCCTGGTCTAAGTCAAAAAAGTTGGTCAATAATAATTGCTCACTAGGAAAATCGGGCACTCTCTTCTTGATACTGGCAAGTGGGGAAGGAGCAATATCTGCCACATATACTTTTTGGAACCCTTGATGCCATAGGTATTCCGCTTCGTGAGCGTTACCACCACCAGGAATGAGAATACGTATATTCTTGTTTTTCAACTGATCAATATATTCTTTAATAGGCCTTGAAATCGTTCCTAAATCCCAACGACTTGTATTTTCGATATATCGTTGTTCCCAATATGCGCTGTCCAATGGTGTCATTTAGGCATTTATAGTTTTAGGTTGTTTTGACGATGCTCTAAGAAATAAAATCACAAAGATGGATAGCGCGCCACAGACTGAAAAACCAATAAATAGGGGAAGTACGGTGTCCTGAACAAAGCGGCCTATGAAGGTACTAATACCCACTGCCATAAGCGTAGAAATGAGCCCTGTAAGAGCAGCTGCAATTCCAGCAATATGACCCACGGGTTCCATAGCAATAGCGCGTAAATTACCAAACATAAAACCTATCGAAAAAAACTGTGCTGCAAAGAAACTAAGAAGAACGATGATACTGGGGTTTTCCGTGTTTAGAAAAAGGAATACGTAGCTGCATGAAACTATAAAGAAAGCGTAGAGCGCTGCATGTATGATTTTTTTCATTCCAAAACGAATCACAAAGCTTGCATTTAAAAAAATTGCGCTACCTATAGCTACCGCCAAACCTGCAAAAATATATGGAAACTCTTCTTTTAGGAGATATTGGTTTTGAAAAACCTGTTGAGAAGCGCTGAGATATACCATAAAAGAACCCGTTATGAAACCAGAAATTACGGTATAACCCATGGTCGTTTTATGGCTTCTAATTTCATTGAAACCACTTATGAAAATAGAAGGGGAAAAGGCTATTTTGTTTTCTGGAGCGAGTGTTTCTCTTTGGCGCTTCCAAAACCAAAGCATTACAAACAAACTAATGAGGGCCTGTACGTAGAAAATAGCTTGCCAACCCCATTGATCTAAAATAAATTTACCCAAGGCGGGAGCAACAATCGGTATGAGAAGAAATACGACCGTCACAAAGGACATGATACGTGCCATATAATCACCACTATAGCGATCTCTTATAATTGCAATAGCCATGGTGCGGGGTGCAGATAAGCCTACTCCTTGAAGAATCCTACCTAGGATCATAACCTCTAAACTCTTGGACAGCACACAAACGACACTTGCAATAAGGAAAATAGCAAACCCTATAAATACCATTGGTTTTCGTCCTTTACTATCTGATAAAGGGCCAAAGAGCAAGGGGCCAATTCCTAACCCCAAAAAGATCATTGTGATCAATAGTTGGTTATCTGCTTCTACCTGTATGCCAATATCAAAACCTATGATATCCAATGCAGGAAGCAGGGCGTCAATAGCCAAAGCCACAACAGACATTAAAGAGGCCATTAAGGCAACAAATTCTAGCTGGGAAGAGGCGTGTTTTGGCATTGAGCAAAAGTACTCAATTAGCGCCTCATTTCATTTTCAAAAAATAAAAGAGGAGTATTCATTTTAAACTCATACTTTAGACACTTCATTTTTTTTAGTAAACAGTGGGTTACGTTTGAAAAAGACAGTAGCATTAAAAAAATATATCCTGATTATCCCCTATGAAAAAAACTGCCCTAGTCTCTTCTATTTTCTTCTTTATTTCATTCCAAATGACTGCCCAATTGAGTGATATTGCTCGTGTTGACTATACTGTTATACCGGGCGTACGCTCGGATGTTGAATTTACTCGGTCCCGCTTTCTATTCAATGCTCCTATACGTTTAAAAGGAGAGGAGACCTTTCTTTTAATCGGTTTGGATTATAGGAATATCCATTTGCGATTTGACAATGAAGATTTAGCATTTGATACCGAAGTTTTAAATGATTTTCAGATTTTGGATTTTAATATTGGTTTTACCCAGCCGCTGACCGATGACTGGAGATTCGGCTTGCGGTTATCGCCTGGAATAAGTACAAACTTGACCGCTAAAGACCTCTCCTTTGAAGATGTTGTATTTTCTGCAGATATCCTGTTCATCAAAGAGCGAAAAATTGATGCTGTAAAAAAGGAACGTCTCATCATTGGCGCTTCCTATTCTGGAAATAGAGGTTTTAATTTTCCACTCCCGTTCATCAGTTTCTATCGAAAATGGAATCCTAAGTGGTCCTTTAACATAGGAATTCCAAAAACGAACCTACAGTATCATTTTTCATCCAAACACCGTTTGAAAACGTATTTAGAATTGGATGGTTTTACATCCAATGTGCAAAATGGAGTAGTCATTACGGATCGTGAAACCGCTACGAGTATCAATATGTCACTCATCTTGGGAGGGTTTCAGTATGAGTATCACTTGACGAAGCATTGGCAGCTATACGCCCGTACCGCCTATATTTTCTCTATCCGCAATAATCTTAGAAATAAGGATAGAGAAAATGTCTATACGATAGACAATGAGTCCACGGCCTATCTGCGCACAGGTATTCGGTTTAAAATATAGAGAACTACATTTTAAAGAAACATGGAGATACAACTGTAAGACAAGAATCATAATTTAGTCATTATACTCTATGGTTGAGTAGGTTACGCTTTCGCGAAAGCGTACAAAACAGAGTATCCACAGGAGATTAACAAGAAGACCTTCGGTTTATACAAGCCTCTGTTTACAAAGACTTTCCTCTTATCCCCAAGAAAATTTCTGCTGCTGAATTTGATGTGGAAGTCCCCACGGGAAAATACCGATTGGATAGATCCTGATATTGGTGTAGCCATTAGTTTTGAAGACTATCGCTCAAATCAGG
>JBLHXM010000061.1:0-20718 GCA_047630395.1 Dokdonia sp. | reverse complement strand
TTAATATAATCGCTCATGGCTTTCGTTCTATCCTAAAAACAGGCGATGAGATACTGGTTTCGGCTTTAGAACACCATAGTAATATAGTGCCTTGGCAGATGCTTTGCGAAGAAACAGGAGCTGTGCTCAAGGTCATTCCTATGACAGATAGTGGTGAATTGGATATGGATGCTTTCGCGAAAGCGTTATCGCCAACCTTAAAATTGGTTTTTGTAAATCATGTGAGCAATGCCCTGGGAACGATCAACCCTATAGAACACATCATCACCGAAGCGCATAAAGTAGGCGCTGCTGTGTTAATTGATGGCGCACAAGCGTGTCCGCATATACAACCAGACGTCCAAGCACTGGACGCCGATTTCTACGTAGCCTCGGCTCACAAAATTTGTGGTCCAACGGGTGTGGGAATCTTATACGGAAAAGAAGCGTGGCTCAAACTCCTTCCTCCATATCAAGGAGGTGGTGAAATGATTGATCAGGTGACTTTTAAAAAAACGACCTATGCTGGCCTGCCTCATAAGTTTGAAGCGGGAACACCAAATATATGCGGTGTTATTGCGACTGGAGTTGGCTTAGATTATATGAATGCCATCGGTTTTGAAACTATCGCCGCTTACGAAGAAGAACTCCTACAATACGCTACCGAAAAACTATTGGTCATTGATGGACTAAAAATTTATGGAACTTCTGCTCATAAAACAGCTGTACTTTCATTCAATGTAGGCGATATTCATCCCTACGATATTGGCACCATTCTAGATAAACTAGGAATTGCTGTGCGCACAGGCCATCATTGCGCACAACCTATTATGGAGTACTTTAAAATCCCAGGTACTGTGCGCGCTTCTTTTGCGTTTTACAATACCAAAGAAGAAATAGACATCTTTGTCGCTGGCGTTCAACGTGCCGTGATGATGCTGTCCTAAATTAAATCCTATGACCATAAAAACACTCCTAGCGTCTCTCTTTTTAATAAGTATACTAAGCTGTAAAACTTCGGATATTCCTGCTCAAACGCCAGAAACACTCCTCTGGGAGATTGCCGAGACCAAGGTTCCTTGTGAAGGAGTTTCTTCGCAAGAATGTTTCCAAATACGTCCACAAGGCACCACCGATTGGACATTGTTTTATGACACCATAACAGGGTTTGAATATTTAGAAGGCTATGCTTACACCTTAAAAATACAAGCAACTCCTATTCTAAATCCTCCCGCTGACGCATCTAGTGTATCCTACAAACTCATCACCATCGTTTCTCAGCGTAACACTTCTAAAGTAGTCAACGGAGTGCCGCTTCTAGATGGAAATTTTGAAGTTACTACCGTTAATGGGAAAGACGTTAGCGTGCATCATTTAACCATATCTCTTGACGCACCTCGAAAAAAAATTACTGGCTTTTCTGGCTGTAACAACTACAACGTAGGCGTGCACCAAAAAGGTTTTCAACTACGATTTTCGCAAGTTGGCACTACCAAGAAATATTGTGCAGATACTGCTTCTCTAGAAAAAGAGTTTCTCATCACGTATATTCAAGGAGATCACTTTTCTTTAGATGGGGACCTTCTCAAAATTTACGACTTGGACAATCAAATACTAGAAGCACGTCGCGTACTTTAAAAAAAAACCGGGAGACGTTGTTGTTTACCATACTGCATTGATTAGAGTTACAGACAACATATCACTACAAACTATCCATCTTCAAGATCAACAGGGTCTACACGCGCTTATGAGCCGTATTTACCCGCCTGCCTATGGACATTACTGGCAAGATCAAGGTGCTTGGTATGTAGATACTGTTTATGGATTTGAGAACCTTAAAAAGGAACTCGCTGATGATCGCTCTCAATATTATTTTATCATACACCATCAAGATCATACTCCAGCAGAACAAGTGGTCGGTGTTTTTAAAATCATTCAAGAGTACCCATATCCGCCTAAACCAACGTACAAGGCTTTTAAAGTCCACCGCATCTATCTCGACCCTGTTACCCAAGGAAAAGGTATCGGAAAGGAGCTTATGAAATATGCTTATCAGTTGGCTCAAAAAACACAGCATGAGCTTTTATGGTTAGACGCCATGGACACGCATACTCAAGCCCAGGCTTTTTATGCCTCGCAAGGTTTTGAAAAAACAGAAGTACAACTCCTGGATTTCGAGCTATTGCATCCTAAACATCGACCGATGTGGTATATGCATAGATTCCTTTAGGAGAATAGGCTTTCAAGCTGTCTATTCATACAATAGGCATTATCTTTGCACAGAGAAAGAAAACAATTATGGCAAGTATAAAAGATATACAAGAAGAGATCATTGACGAGTTTTCCATGTTTGAAGACTGGATGCAACGCTATGAATATATGATTGACCTTGGGAAATCTTTACCACTCATTGACGACCAATACAAGACCGATGATTATATCATTAAAGGTTGTCAGAGTAGAGTTTGGGTACACGCCGACATGAAGGATGAGAAGGTTCATTTCACCGCAGATAGCGATGCCATTATCACTAAGGGGATCATTGCCATTTTGATCCGAGCATTTTCGGGGCAATCTCCACAACAAATTCTCGACGCCGACACTCATTTTATTGATGAAATAGGCCTTAAAGAACATCTCTCTGTGACGCGCGCAAACGGTCTAGTGAGTATGATCAAGCAAATAAAGTTATACGCAGTAGCGTATCAAACACAATTAAACTAAACGTAATGAGCGAAACTATAAACACAGAAGAACTTGGAGAAAAAATTGTTCGTGTTCTCAAAACGATATTTGATCCAGAAATTCCCGTTGACATCTACGAACTTGGTTTGATCTATGACGTATTTGTAAACGAAGATTTTGATACTAAAATCCTAATGACTTTAACCACCCCTAACTGTCCAGTAGCCGAAACGCTACCTTTGGAAGTGGAGGAAAAAGTAAAGTCCCTTAAAGAAGTTAAGGATTGTGAGGTTGAAATCACTTTTGATCCACCTTGGACGCAGGACCTAATGTCTGAAGAAGCTAAGTTAGAGTTAGGCATGTTATAATCCCTGAAACAATAGACCAACCTACCTATGGATGAAATCGTAAACAGAGTAGCGAGCAGTAAACTCATCACCTTTAACCTAGAGGATATATATCCACCTGGGGAACGTATGGTTTTGGATATTTCACAATGGTTGGAAGATGGCTTCTTGTTGCGAGAATCACGCTTTCGCGAAAGCGCAAACAACCATAATTGGGATCAGTATCAGAATAGTTATGTCGCTTTGCAATGCAGTACCGGAGCCATTATTCCGGCTTGGGCACAAATGCTTGTTGCGACGAAACTTCAAGGTATTGCTAAAAAAACGATAGCGGGATCTCTTGAACTCTTAGAGACCGTTTTATATGCTGAAGCCATTGCTTCTGTAGATACCTCCCCATTTGAAAATACCCCTGTGATCGTCAAAGGCTGTTCCAACAAACCGGTGCCAGAAAACGCGTATCTCCTGCTTATTGAGAAGTTGCAACCCGTTGTCCGTTCATTGATGTTTGGCGAAGCCTGCTCTTCGGTCCCATTGTATAAAAAACCCAAACAGTAATACACTTCTTGTTATTTGATGTTTACCCTAAAAATGAATTGTAAAATATATCTTTACGCTTTTTAATTTTTAGGACATTCTTTTCATGCGTTACCTACTGTTCATTCTTACTTTCATTTGCCTAAATACTTCTCTTTTTGCACAAAAAAAAGAGAAGCCCAAGGATTCTATTGCACAAGGCTGGAAAAAGGGTGGCGTCATTGCTTTTTTATTTAATCAAAGTGCCTTTAATGACCAATGGCAAGGAGGAAGCACTTCCAATATTTCGGGTAGTTTGAGCACAGCATACAACCTCAATTACAATCAAAAATCATTTGCTTGGGACACCAAGTTTAATGCCGATTTTGGACTGACCAAAATAAAGGATCAGGTTTTCCCGCGTAAAACTACTGATCGGCTTGAGTTAAACTCGACAATAAGTAGCAAGATCAAAGAGACTTATTGGAACTACTCTGTATTTGTCAACTTTAGTACTCAATTGGGAAAAGGTTTTATATTTTTTGATCGAGAAATTAAAGATGATGATGGTGAACTCATTGAAATAGTCCCTTCGCGTACAGAAGTTACTCGTTTTTTCTCACCAGCATATCTCCAGGGAGGCCCAGGATTTCTATGGAAGGAAAGTGATAATTATAAAATCAATATCGCTCCTGCGACCTCACGTTTAATTATTGTAAACAAAATGTTTACACGCGTTAACCTCCAAGAAGAAGCTGCACTTGAAGCCTACACACCTTATTTTGGCGTAGCAGCAAATGAAACTGTACGCTTTGAATTAGGCGCTGCCGTTCGTGCATATGCTAAGTTTCCCCTAATGGAAAATATAGTCATAGAAAACACGCTAAGTCTATACAGCGACTACATTGAAAACCCACAAAACGTCGATGTAGATTACACTATGAATATTGCCTTAACAGTGAATAAGTATGTAACGGCCAACTTCGTATTTCAAGGCATTTATGACGACAATACTATTAATGGCCTGCAAGTACGAGAAGTTATTGGATTGGGTTTTAAATCTTCTTTATAGCTGCAACCATTGAGCGTTCACTACACGCTTAAAATTTAGAGAAAGATACTATTATTGCAATGCCGATTATAGGTCTTATGTCGTCCATTTAGAGTACAATAACTTCTAAATAAATTGAAGTTGTACAGTGAAACTAAGAAATCCTATCTTTACAATATCAAAACTCAAAACTATTCGATTATGAAAAAAGTACTGATCGCTACCTGCTGTATGCTATTAACATTCAGCGCTTCAGCACAAACTAAAGAAGAATTACAAGAACAGAAAGCTCCTAAAAATGCCGAAATTAAAAAACTCCAAGGAGAAGTAGATGCACTTCAAGCGCAAATAGATGCGCTCCCAGGATGGACCAAAGGGGCATTTGGAACTATTGGAGGTAGCCTGTCAGAATTTAGTCAATGGTATTCTCAAGAAACGCCGAACGTATCATCAGGAAATGTTGGAATTACCGTCAATGGTTTTGCCAACTTGAAACAAGAAAAATTCTTCTGGAGAAACGCATTAAATGTAAATTTAGGCTGGGTGAAATTTGACGATCAAGATGATAGTACGGATGATCCTGATTTTAGACAAGGAACAGATGTATTTAATATTTCGTCTTTGTACGGTAGAAATATCGCCAAAAATCTTGCTGCTTCTGCATTGGGAGAGTATAGAACAACGCTCTTGAATAATTTTAATGACCCAGGGTATTTAGATCTTGGAGTTGGAATTACCTGGACACCGTTACCTGATTTGGTAATCGTTGTTCACCCACTTAACTACAACTTTGTCTTTTCAAAAAATGATGTTATTTTCGAATCTTCTCTAGGTGCTAAGATTTTAGTAGATTATACGCGAAAAATTGGAGCCATCAATTTCAAATCTAACCTGTCCATGTTCCAAAGCTACAAGAGCAGTGATTTATCTAATTGGACTTGGGTAAACTCTTTTGGATATACGTTATGGAAGAAGATTGGCGTTGGTTTTGAATTTGGATTAAGAGGAAATCAACAAGAAACGTTGAATTTTGAAACAGCAAATCTTGCTGCTGATGCGACACCAATCACATTTGATGACATAGATAATGAGCTACAAACATACTGGTTACTTGGTTTGAACTATTCTTTCTAAGTCGTTTAGATATCTCAATAAAAAGGGGGCCGTGTTAAAAAAACACGCCTCCCTTTTTATTTTGATTGAAAACAAATACTAAAAACACATTTTATGTTTTGATACAAACAAACTATTGTTATCTTTATGGTCGATTTTAATATCGTATTAAGTTGGGGGACTTAATAAAAAAAAGCTGCATATAAATATGCAGCTTTTTTTATATTCAATAAGGAGGAGATTACTCTCCCATATACTCTTCAATTTCCGGATATAAAAACTTATTATACGGGAAGCGTGTGACATGTATTTCGCGAACGCGTTCATACACTTTATCCCGAAACACGTCAATATTCTCTTTATTCAGAGCAGAAATAAATATAGAATCCCCGTTGGTACGAGACATCCATGTTTTCTTCCATTCTTCTAAGGTGTAATGAGCTCCTGTGCGTTCTATCATCAGATCTTCATCATCATAGGCTTCTGGAACATAGGCATCAATTTTATTAAATACCATCAGCACTGGTTTATCGGCACTTTTTATCTCATCCAAAATCTTATTGACAGATGCTATATGATCCTCAAACTGTGGGTGCGAAATATCCACTATATGTAATAGTAAGTCGGCCTCGCGCACTTCATCCAAGGTGCTCTTAAAGGAATCAACCAATTGGGTGGGCAGTTTGCGTATAAACCCTACCGTATCTGATAGAAGAAAGGGTAGGTTCCGAATCACTACTTTGCGTACGGTTGTATCCAAGGTAGCAAAAAGCTTGTTTTCGGCGAAGACAGCACTTTTACTGATTACATTCATCAAAGTACTCTTGCCTACATTCGTATATCCAACTAGAGCGACTCGGATTAAGGATCCGCGATTTCCTCGCTGTACCGCCATCTGTTTATCGATGGTCTTCATTTTTTCTTTCAATAAGGTAATCCGATCTCTTACAATACGTCTATCTGTTTCAATTTCTGTCTCTCCAGGTCCACGCATTCCAATACCTCCACGCTGACGCTCCAAGTGAGTCCACAATCCTGTTAATCTCGGTAATAGATATTGATATTGGGCCAACTCCACCTGCGTTGTCGCATAGCTTGTTTGTGCTCTTTGTGCAAAAATATCTAAGATCAAATATGTCCGATCCACAATCTTACACTCTAAGATCGCCTCTATATTGCGTTGTTGACCTGGCGTTAATTCATCATCAAAAATGACAGTTCCAATTTCATGCTCCTCTACAAAGGCCCGCACATCCTCCAGCTTCCCAGTTCCCAAAAAAGTTTTAGGATTGGGCATATCCATTTTTTGCGTAAATCTTTTGACAACTTCTCCTCCGGCCGTATACGCCAAAAATTGTAGTTCATCGAGATACTCCTCCATCTTCTCCGCGTTTTGATGGCGCGTCGTCAGCCCTACTAGGATGCATTTTTCGTACTCTATTTGTTCTTTCTCTAACATAGTGACAAAGGTAGCAATTCAAGTGTTACACTTTCCTTAAATTAGTAGGATGAATGAAACAGATCATAATCAGGTTACAGATGAGGAAAATGCCCCAACAAATAGCGACAATTCCACTCCTACCAAGGCAAGCGTTGCTTTTTATAATTTAGAAAATCTCTTTGACACAGAAGACGATCCAGATATCCTTGATGATGAGTTCACGCCAAGTGGATCCAAACAATGGACCCCGAAGCGTTACAAAAACAAGTTGCGTAAACTCAGTACTGTAATATCTAAAATTGGTGCAACAGAAACCCAAGGGCCTCCCAGCCTTGTTGGTGTTGCAGAAGTAGAAAATCGTATAGTGCTTCAAGCACTTACGGAAACCAAAACGTTGTCACCCTATGATTATGGAGTTGTGCATTATGACTCCCCAGACGAACGCGGTATTGACGTAGGCTTATTGTACCGCAAAGAACACTTTACGATATCTAATAGTGAAACCATCAATGTATATGTCGAAAATGATCCTGGTGTTCGCGACTATACCCGCGATATTCTTCATGTAGAAGGCAAATTTTTTGGGCATCCGGTTCATATCCTTGTTAATCACTGGCCTTCCCGTCGCACTGGAGCAGATGAAACAACATACAAACGCATTGCGGTTGCTCAACGTTGCCGAAAGGTTATGGAGGAAATACAAGGGCGTAATCCAGATGCACGGATCATCATTATGGGAGACTTTAATGACGGACCACACAGCGAGTCTGTGAAAAACCATCTTGTTCAACACGATTTTTACAATCCAATGATCTTTTTAAATACCCGTTATGAAGGCAGCTTAACCCATAAGTTTGAGTGGTATTTATTTGATCAAATTATCTTATCAACCAATTTCATGCGGTTACACCGCAACCCTTTCCGCTATAATGAGTCTAAGATATACAATGACGTTTCTCTCACAGAATTTAGAGGGAAGTTTAAAGGAAATCCGTTTAGAACCTATGCGGGCAAAAGGTATTTAGGAGGGTATAGTGATCATTTTCCTGTGTATACAGTATTCGATATAAATCAATAACTTAGACAGAAACAAATTTGGGGTGAATAAACAACTACTATTTTTAATCGGAATGCTTTGGGGCTTTGCGTTCTTACCGGTAAATCAATCGGGTTTGCACGCGCAGCAAGACCCGCAATACACCCAGTACATGTATAACCTATCTGTACTTAATCCCGCTTATGCTGGATCTAAAGAAACTATGAATATTGGTCTTTTGCACAGAAATCAATGGACGGGTTTTGACGGAGCTCCTAAAACATCTAGCCTATTTTTTCATACGCCTTGGGGAGAAAAAACAGGGATCGGTATTTCTGCTATTGTTGATGAAATAGGTCCCGTTGAAGAAACTAATATTTATGTAGACTACTCCTATACGATCTCCATCGCAGAAGGGCATAAACTAGCCTTTGGTCTGAAAGCAGGAACTACCTTGCACCAAGTTGGACTCATTGATCTTGACTTAATTACCGCTGCAGATCAAGCTTTTTCGAGCAACAGCAGTGAAGTCTTTCTAAATTTTGGAACCGGCGTTTTCTACTATACAGACAATTACTACCTCTCGCTTTCCATTCCAAACATTTTAAAAGGAGAACATCTCGATGTTAACGGGGTGGCTTACGGCAATGAAAAGAGCCACTTTTTTATCGCTGGAGGATATGTGTATGACCTCAACCACAATGTAAAAATCAAACCTTCTGTTTTTGTTAAAACAGCCTTCGATGCTCCCATTTCCTATGACGTTAACCTCAATGCAAAATTCTATAACAGGTTTGAAATAGGCGCCTCTTACCGATTGGACGATTCATTCGCGGGCTTGATAAATGTAGATGTCACGCCTTGGATGCAAGTAGGTTTTGCTTATGATAGTGTGGTTTCAGAAATTAATACTGTAGCGCCCACTTCGTATGAAGCCTTTATCATTTTTGACATTTTTCCGCAACCCAAAGCGCTGCGTTCACCTAGATTCTTTTAACTATGAAGACACGACTTACTATCCTCTTTTGTGTTCTAAGCGTTTCGATGTGGGCACAAAACTTCAATAAAATTACAGCAGATCAACATTTTGATCGGTTAGAATATACCTATGCCATACAGGATTACCTCGTTCAGATCAAAGAAGGGAGTGGCAGTGAACGCATTTATGAACGCCTGGCAATTTCGTATGAAAAATTAGCCAATTATAGAGATGCCGAACGCTACTATCGTCGATTGGCAAAAGGAAAAAATGGCAATCCCAAGTATCTCTATGATTGGGCACAAATGCTGAAAGCCAATGGCAAGTATGAGGAATACAGCCAGCAAATGCTTCGATTTGTGGATGCGATGCCCACTGACCCTAGAGCTATTTCATACACCTTGGACCTTGAAACTTTACAATCGATTCAAACACAAGAACCTCTGTATACAGTAAATCGCGTCACCTTTAATTCTAAGCGATCAGATTTTGGAGCGGTAAGATATGGAGATACGCTGTACTACGCTTCTGCGAAAGCGCCCATGAAAAAAAACCATGGCTGGACAGATCAATCCTTTCTAGATATCTATAAAGCCCCCATTTCAAAAGATGGAAAAGTAGGTTCAGGCACGCCAATGTCTGAAATGATCAACACCAAATACCATGAAGGGATCAGCACCAGAACCCCCGATGGAAAACGTATATTCTTTGATCGGAATAATTATACCAATGGCAAGTATCAAAAAGATAGTGTAGGCATTAATCAACTGCAATTGT
Organism: Dokdonia sp.; assembly: GCA_047630395.1. Lineage (GTDB taxonomy): Bacteria > Bacteroidota > Bacteroidia > Flavobacteriales > Flavobacteriaceae > Dokdonia. The sequence goes on along the minus strand of JBLHXM010000061.1, from coordinate 10,794 downwards.
ACTATGCAGATCGTGTAAATGGCGCTTTCGCGAAAGCGGTTCCTCTACCTTTCAATGACAAAAATTACTCCACAGGACATCCCGCGCTGAGTCCTGATGGAAAGACCTTATACTTCGCTTCTGATCGTCCCGGCGGACAAGGCATGGCAGACATTTGGAAAGTAGCTCTGCATGACGATGGCAGCTTTGGAATACCAGAAAATGCTGGAAACTTAATCAATACGCCAGGCAAAGATGCATTTCCTTTTATGCATCCCGACGGCAGCCTTTTCTTTACAAGTGATGGACATGTTGGTCTAGGCGGTTTTGACATCTTTACGACCGATGGAGAAATTATAATCAATCTAGGGGCTCCTATAAACACGGGTACTGACGATTTTTCATTATTATTTAATAGCGATGGAACTTCGGGCTATATGGCTTCCAACAGAAAACGAAAAGGCGATGATGACATCTATGCTTTTGCGAAAATCCCGCCTTGCGCAGGCGTGATTACAATCATGGCACAGGACACGCAAAGACAACCTCTTTCCAATGCTACGATTACCATTACAGACCTAGTAGACAATAGTGTACAAACGCAACAAACAGATAATTTAGGGCGCTATACATTTTCCTCCGACTGCGATAAAAAATATACGGTTGTTATCGAAGCAGAAGGGTATGATGCAACTACACAAACTGTTGAAATTAGAACGAAGGGTATCACTGAGAGTTTTTCTCTAGAAACAAGCTTGGACGTGGAAATTATTGGAGATCGTGTTGTCTTAAATCCTATCTATTTTGATTTTAATAAATGGGAAATTACTCCGCAAGCAGCTTTGGAACTCAACCGCCTTGTAACCGTAATGCAACACTATCCCACGATGATCATCACTGCCAAAAGTCACACGGATGCTCGCGGGAAAGACAGTTATAATATGACGCTCTCTGACAAACGTGCAACATCGATGCGCGACTATGTAATCAGTCAAGGAATCGCCCCAGAACGCATTTCAGGTATTGGAAAAGGAGAAACAGATCCGGCCGTTAGTTGTAGTATAGAGTGTACGGAAGAAGAGCATCAGTTGAACCGCCGCTCTGAATTTGTGATTATGAAGCGGTAAGGGATACTCTTCTGTTTTTGTTACTACGTACACGAATAGATCGCTCTCAGTCTTAAAAAATTACTCTTGTACCTCAAAGGCTTGAATGGCAGCATTGGGTTCCATGATTGCGTAGCCATCCCAAAAACTAGGATCATATTTGGACAAGTAGACTGGCTTTATTGTTTCATTCTCCACCACCGTTTCATATTCCCCTTGATTAATTTCTTTGGACTCAAACACAACGAGTTCATATTTCATAAATTGGCTTCCCTTCATATCAATCCCAAGGGATAGTTCATTTTGCTTACGCCTCCCTTTGACGAATTTGTTCTTTTCAATCACTTTTAAGGGACGATCTATACCAAAGGTGCTTCCCTCTTCCAATTCTAAGTAGCGCGGACTATAAGTACCATTCGCATCTTTGGCAAAGATTGACTTTCCGCGATATACGGTCCGAGCGTATGAAATTCCTAAAAGCCCAAAAGAACTGAGTTTACGAACATTTTCAAACTCAAGGCGCACGATGGCAAAATCTTCTGTATTGACATACATGACCCCTTTAAAATCTTTCTTTCCCTTAGGTACGAAATTGATGATATAGACGGGCGTATCATCTATAACGGTATAGTCTTCCATAGAAAATCGATAGCGATTCGATTTGTCCAAAACATCAATTTTTGAATCTTCATGAAAGAATAACTGTTCATAGAGTTCCGAAATACGACCTTTAACCTCTGCTCCAAACTTCTGATTATCGGTGTTTTCTATTTCCACCATTTTCTCTTTAGCTTCTTCGTTTTCAGCAAGGACGGAATCCAATTGTACTTTGGTTCCAAAGAGGCCTGATTTAATTTTGAGATAGGAATTGGGCTTTACGTTTTCCTTAAAGATGCGTTCCATTTTTTCAGCCAATCCATCTACTGAAATATCTTTGCTCTTATCGTATAATTCGGCGGCCTTTTCTACGTGTAATTTATGTTTTGCATAATTGCCATAAAACTGGCCAACAGTCTCCCGATAATAATCTGAAGAACGAGGGATCATATCGGCAATACTATCAATCAATCCTTTATTCAACTCTTCGATGGTAGATTTCTTAAAATTAATATCGGCTTGGATCATTTTATTTCGATCCGACTGACGAAAGAAAATACGTTTATTAGTCAAACCGGCATCGGCATAATTATTAGAAATATTTTCCTTCACCTTGTCTATAATCTGTTCAGGGCTTAATGGATTGTTCGTTAAGAATACCGTTTTCAAGGCAAAGGTTGCCGGAGTCAAAACGATGACACTGTCTCGCTGGCTAGGCAACCAAAAGTTCATAGTATCATATCCCATTGATGAAATGGATACTGAGTCTGTTACTCTAGCAGCGGCGGAGTTTGTGATATTAAAAACTCCATCCTCGTTTGTAATGATCCCGCTATACTTACCTAATTGAATAGTGGCAAAAGGTATGGGAGTTCCTGTTTTTTGATCAATGACCTTCGCTGAATACGATTGGGCATTAATCCCTAGCTGTCCTCCCAGGAAGATTGCCGTTCCTAAAAAAAGCAGGAATCTAAAACGTTTCGTATATAATGTATCCATAAGATGTGTTCTTTGTTTTCTATAAAGACGCAGCAATCAAGAAAAAGGTTGCCCGCTCTATGAGAAAAAGACGAATCTCATCGACCGTTGTTACTGTGATATGGAAATATATTTAAAAACTACCCCCCCCCCGCAACCCTTTATAAAATTGCAGTCTATCTTATAATAGCATCTATCAAAAAATGCTGAATGGATTTACGTTTTGAATGGTTTCGAACTACGTATTCGATATTTTTACTTCGATAGATTACAAAAAATGCTACGAAGAAAAGGCGCTACTTTTAAGAGTGGCGCTTTTTTTATCGAATTTTCGGGAATTAAAAATGTTCTTGTACCGCATCAAAGAATTGATGTCCGATTTCGTTAGTTTAGCCCTCCTTTGGAGGTGCCACGATAATCATTACTGCGGATTTTGGACTTTATTGAGTTCAGCAATTTTGATCTTGAGTGCATTCATCTTAGCATCATGCACTGCACCCTTCTCCTTTGCCTTCTTCTTTTTACGATCCATGAGTTTGGTATGCTTTGCCTTATTCTTGGTGTTTTTGGGAGTGCCTGCTTTTGCCATGGGTAAATGAAATGGATTTACGGCAAAGATAGCGGTTTCAGAGGAGAACCTCGACCATTCATTTAGCTCCTTCCTTACTAATTCTCGCAATAGTGGTCATGATTTGTAAATAGCAAAATATTTCTCTACTGCTTAAATACAGAATATCCAAGCCCAATGCCTAGCCATGGTTCTCCTTTAAAAATCGAATCATCAGCGACATTACTCATTGGAATATCAATTCCAATACCTAAAAATAGATTGAACTTATTGATCAAAAAGCTATAGGCCACACCTGTATTTAGGGAATGAAAACGTCCCCTCAATGGGGATATTAATATGAATCATACTACATTCTCAATAATCTCAGCCACTACCTCCGGGTTTAGTAGTGTACTAATATCTCCTAGATTCTCAGCATCACCCGTTGCGATCTTACGTAAGATTCGGCGCATGATCTTTCCAGATCTTGTTTTTGGAAGACCGCTCGTGAATTGGATTTTATTTAGTTTGGCAATAGGACCAATGCGTTCGGTAATCAGTTGGTTGATTTCTTTACGCAGATTGTCCTGATCTCGTCCTTCGCCAACTTCCTTTAAGATTACATAACCATACAAGGCATTTCCTTTGATATCATGAGGGAATCCAACGATAGCACTTTCGGCCACTGCGGGATGTTCATTGATCGCATCTTCAATAGGTGCAGTCCCTAAGTTATGCCCAGCTACAATGATCACATCGTCTACTCGACCTGTGATGCGATAATAACCAGTAGCATCTCTCAACGCACCATCTCCAGTGAAGTACATTTTCGCGAAAGCAGAAAAATACGTATTCCTATAGCGCTCATGATCTCCCCAAATGGTCCGAGCGATACTCGGCCATGGAAATTTAATACACAACCTTCCTTCTACTTGATTGCCTTCTAACTCCTGACCGTTTTCGTCCATGAGAGCCAACTGTACTCCGGGTAACGGCAAGGTGGCAAAGGTTGGGATCGTGGGGGTCGCAAACGGAATTGGGCTGATCATAATTCCCCCATTTTCTGTTTGAAACCAACTATCAACGATGGGGCACTTCTTCTTTCCAATATTGTCATTATACCAATGCCAAGCCTCTTCATTGATAGGCTCACCAACAGTTCCCAGAATTTTTAAAGAAGATAGATCATACTTTTCAACATGCCTTAAATTCTCTTTCGCCAAGGCACGAATAGCCGTTGGTGCTGTATAAAACTGATTCACTTGATGCTTGTCTACCACTTCCCAAAAACGTCCCCAATGCGGGTAACTGGGCACTCCTTCAAACATCAGTGTGGTAGCTCCGTTTGCCAGCGGACCATACACGATATAACTATGTCCAGTAATCCAACCGATATCGGCGGAACACCAGAAGACATCTTCTTCTCTATATTGAAATACATTCTTAAACGTATAGGACGAATACACCATATAACCCGCGGTGGTATGCAACATTCCTTTAGGCTGGCCAGTCGATCCAGAGGTATACAAAATAAAAAGAGGGTCCTCAGCCTCCATAACCGTAATAGGACAATCAGAGGAGGCGGCATCTAGTAAAGGTTGCACCCAAAAATCACGCCCTTCCTCCATATGGACTTTAGCCTTGGTACGCTCAACAATCAGTACATTTTCAACACAGGGAGTATCCCTCAAGGCTTCATCTACAATGCCCTTGAGATCGATGGTTTTGCTTCCGCGAAAAGAGCCATCGCTCGTAATAACCATTTTGCAAGTTGCATCATTTATACGCGTCGATAAAGCAGTACTAGAAAAGCCTGCAAACACCACCGAATGAACAGCACCAATACGAGCACAAGCCATCATAGCCACTGCCAGTTCTGGAATCATAGGCACATAAATACAGACGCGATCTCCTTTTTGAATCCCCTTATCTTTCAAGACATTCGCAAATTTGCAAACGCGCTCATGCATTTCTTTATAGGTGATATGCAATGCCGGTTCGTTGACGTCATTGGGCTCAAAAATCATCGCCGTTTTGTCTCCGCGTATATGCAAGTGTCTATCAAGACAGTTTTCTGTGATATTGAGTTGAGCTCCTTGGAACCATTTCACTTCTGGTTTTTCAAAATCCCATTCCAAAACTTTGTCCCAACGCTTGCGCCACACAAAATTCTCTTCGGCGATTTCTTCCCAGAATTGTTCAGGTTCGTTTACAGATTTTCGGTAGACTTGAAAATACTCTTCCAGTCCTTTGATATGGTAGTTGCTCATGCGTCTTCTTTGGAAGGGAAAAGTTAAGAAATATTACGCTATTTGGATACAAACATTTCGTTTCATTAATGACCTGTAACTTCTCCAGCTCCACTTGGAATTCTAATATTCTCTACGATATCTTGAACAGATGGTGGCGGAGGAGGTGTGAAACGATTAACAACGATAGCTACTACAAAATTTACTGCCATCGCGATACTCCCAAAACCTTCAGGAGAAATCCCAAACCACCAATCTTTTTGTAGACTCGCGACCACTTCTTTGCCGCCGTCAAAAACGCCAAACTTAAACTTGAGCATATAGAACAACATCAACGTAATACCGACAATCATTCCAGAAATGGCTCCTTCCTTATTCATTCGTTTATAAAAGATCCCGAGCACAATGGCGGGAAAAAAGGAAGCTGCGGCCAATCCAAATGCCAAGGCAACCACGGCGGCGACAAATCCTGGAGGATCAATACCAAAATAACCCGCAATAACGACCGCAACCGTTGCTGCGATACGTGCTGCCCATAATTCCCCTTTTTCTGAAATATCAGGCTTGAAGGTTTTCTTAATCAAATCATGAGAAACTGATGAGGAAATCACTAACAATAAACCCGCCGCTGTCGACAAAGCCGCGGCTAACGCTCCTGCAGCCACCAAGGCAATCACCCAGGCAGGGAGATTGGCAATCTCTGGATTGGCAAGCACCATAATATCTTGATCTACAATAAGTTCATTTTCTACCGCAGAAGCGGTATACTGAATTAAGCCATCCCCATTTTTATCCGTATGCGTAATTAGGCCCGTCTCCTCCCATTTGGTAAACCACTCAGGCATATCTGCGTAGCGCTTATTACTCACCGTTTCGATCAAATTTACTCTAGAAAAAACAGCCACCGCTGGAGCGGTTGTATATAAAATAGCAATCAATAGTAAGGCAATTCCAGCCGATTTTCGAGCATCTTTCACTCTTTTCACGGTAAAGAAACGCACGATTACATGCGGCAATCCAGCGGTACCTACCATGAGTGCTAGCGTAATGGCAAAAACATCTATGGTTGACTTTGAACCGCTCGTATATTCCGAAAAGCCAAGTTCGGTAGAAAGGCCGTTGAGTTTTTCTAAAAGGTAGATTCCAGAACCGTCATTCATTGTACTCCCCATCCCTAATTGCGGGATTGGATTCCCGGTCATTTGGATAGCAATGAAAATAGCGGGCACCATAAAGGCAAAAATAAGCACGCAATACTGTGCTACTTGGGTATAGGTAATCCCTTTCATGCCTCCTAAAACGGCATAAAAAAGTACAATGATCATTCCGATAACTACTCCTGCATTAATATCTACTTCTAAAAAACGGGAGAACACTAATCCTACGCCACGCATTTGTCCAGCGACATAGGTAAAAGAAACAAGCAGGGCACATATCACTGCAACGATTCTGGCAGTTTTAGAATAATACCGATCGCCGATAAAATCGGGCACCGTGAACTTTCCAAATTTCCGTAGATATGGAGCCAGTAATAATGCAAGCAATACATATCCTCCGGTCCATCCCATGAGATACACAGATCCGTCATGCCCTCCAAAAGAGATGAGCCCCGCCATAGAAATAAAAGAAGCTGCACTCATCCAGTCGGCAGCAGTAGCCATACCGTTTGCCCAAGGAGAAACGCCTCCTCCAGCGATATAAAATTCTTTGGTAGATCCTGCTCTTGACCAAATGGCAATACCAATATATAAAGTGAAAGTAATGCCTACTAAAATGTAAGTCCAAGTTTGTACAGTCATGTGGCTAATGATTTAATAGTTGAGTGGTTCACTTATTGAATGAATGAGATAATGGTTGAATTGTTATAGGTCACACTGAGCATGTCGAAGTGCCCAGCCAAAGTCCCACTTACTTTCCTTCATCATAGCCATACTTTTTATCGAGCTTGTTCATCAGGTAGATGTATACAAAAATGAGGATCACAAAAACGTAAATAGATCCTTGTTGTGCAAACCAAAATCCGAGTGGAAATCCGCCCATTTTAATGGTATCTAAACTGTCTTTAAAAAGAATTCCTGCTCCAAAAGAAACGGCAAACCAAATCAATAAAAGAATGACTAAATATTGAAGATTTTTACGCCAATAGGCAGATGCATGTGACTTATTTTTCATAAAAAAAGACTAAGTTATTGCTTAAATATACTCGTTTCTATGGACTTCACTTATGCGAGCATTGTAACAAACGAACCCGGCAGTGCCACTTCAAGGAATTCTAAATCGGCAGAAGAGTTACTCAATGCATATTTTAAATACGGCGGCATCACAAAAGCGTCTCCTTTTTTTAAGGTCTGCGTCGTCTGTCCTTCGACATCTAACACTAGACTTCCTTCGAGCACAAATGAAAACAGAATATCGGTATCATGCGTTACCCATTGGAGGTTGGTTTGATTATGCTTTCGCGAAAGCGGAACGGCTTCATCTCCCAGCGATGGTCGCATCACATCCACATTGGCATCCCCTTGTGTAGCCCCGAGAATTCCTGTTTCGCGATACTCAAAACCAGGGATACGCCAAGGTTTCCAAACGGCATCTTTCAATTGATGATGGCAGAAACGCTGTCCTTGAAACAATCGGTCGGGTTGGAAGTTGGTAGTAGGCAATTCCATATCGTGATCGATGGTCGTCATATGTTCTGCGGGCACTCCAATCTCTATAACATGTAAATCATCGGAAGCTTCCAAAACACGGTGTCTTATTTCTGGCGGCTGGGTCACACAATCACCTGCTTTTAAAATAAAAGGAGGTCCTTGGTCCTCATAAACGAGTTTTACCCAGCCGCGATAGCAATAGATCAATTGAAATCCAATGGTATGATAATGAACCATATCCGGCACAGGGCCGCCATCTGGAACATGAATATGGGAAGCGATAATACTGCCGCCTAGGCGATCAGGAATAAGGTCGCGATAAAGCATTCCTGCCCGCCCAATCACCCAAGGATCCCTATTGTCTAGTTTGCGAACTTCAAAATGGTGCAAGGTTTCTGGTGTGATCAGGGTTTGTGTCCTGGGAAGGACATGAAAAATAGTCCCGTTAGGGGCTATATACTCAGAAGCGCCATCTCCAATTTCTTGAGGATGATCTGTAATAATATTAATCACTGGCGGCAGACTCACAACACGGTTATCCAACACCAAATGTAGGTCGTAGCCAGACATCATTGCAACGGCAGGATCGTCTGCCGGAAATATATTATCTAAGCGAAACCCCAAGGCTATTAGAAAATCCATATCGGCAGTAAGATCTGCACTTGGAAGTCGTATTTGGGCGTAGGATGTTTGAGAGGGAGTGATACTCATAAAATCATCAAAAGATTATACAATGAGTAGGGAAGTTAGGGATTTCAGAAACGTTCTAAGAATCTGTCTTCTTGTTTCTTTGAAAAAGACGTAGACGTTAGTCTTCGATATACTCCAAATCATAATCTAATGGGAGTAAATCCCCGATGCGTTGATCTCCCATTTGTCCGGAAAAGAAAAGAGAAGACGCAGGATAGAAATTCCCATACCCATCGATCCTAAAGTAGGGAGTCATAGGAATTAGTTCCGACTGTTTTTTACAGTCATCTACAATGACAATACGGTGTGCCAATTTCACTTTTTTGCCATCCAGCGTGTCCGACACTGAAAATAGGTCTATTGAATTCATCTGTTCTTTACAGTGCTGTTTTATTCGTTTACAAACACTTACAAACGACTACAAACGACTACAAACGAAAGTAAATGCTTAACAACCGATTAAAATCTCAATCCTGTTTCATATTTGCACTGTTCAAAACGAACAACGATTTTCTCGGGAACGACTCGGGAAAGCATAGTAAAACAATTTGACAGGCACATCCTGCTCAAGAAAAACAAATGATTATGAACACATTAAGAAACAAAGTACAGTTAATTGGAAGATTAGGTCAAGAGCCAGAAATCACCACCTTTTCAGATGGAAACAAAATTGCCAAATTCTCTATGGCCACAGACGATAGCTACAAAGACAAGGACGGCGTGAAAGTAGAACGCGCATACTGGCACAATATCATCGTCAAAGGCGGCCTTGTAAAAGTCGTAGAAGACTATGTGAAAAAAGGACAAGAAGTCGCCATCGAAGGAAAATTGACCAATCGTTCCTGGGAAGACAAGGAAGGCACTAAAAGATACACGACTGAAATCTTAGTCAATGAGTTATTGATGCTAGGAAAAAATAGTTAGTATTAATTGTTATTCCTAATCGGAGGTTTCGATACAATTCTATGATGGCCCCCAAAAGCCATCATAGAATCACTCAACCACCTTGATTAAGTTATCAAATACAAAACAATCTCAGGCGGTTGAGTGATTTTTAAAGAAATACGGAGGGTTCGATACAATTCTACGCTGGCTCACGAGCCATCAGAGAATCACTCAACCACCTTGATTTTCGCTTTTCACAAATCAATACCTTAAGGTGGTTGAGTGGTTTATAGGAAGGCCGCAGGCAACCCTATAAAATGTACCGAAACAACCGATAATCACAATCACAGTTCCTAATGCACTCAACAATGACCAAAGGTTACACCTATATCCTACTTTGCTTTGACGATACTTATTACGTTGGAAGCACTAAAAACATTACTCGACGTTTTTCCCAACATCAAAAGGGTATCGGCGCTGAATACACAAAAAGAAGACTTCCTGTTGTATTAATGTATTACGAAGAGTATGACAGAATCGACACTGCATTTTACAGAGAAAAACAGGTTCAAGGATGGGGTAGAAAGAAACGTGAAGCACTTATCAATGGGAAGACCTATCTATTACCCGGCTTAGCAAAAAAGATTTTTACTATATCCAATTAAGTGACGGCGCATTGGAGGTTTCGATACAACTCGATGATGACCCAAAAGCCATCATAGAGTCACTCAACCACCTTGGTTTTCGCTTTTCACAAATCTATACCTTAAGGTGGTTGAGTGGTTTATAAAGAAATACGGAGGTTTCGATACAACTCTATGATGACCCAAAAGCCATCATAGAGTCACTCAACCACCTTGGTTTTCGCTTTTCACAAATCAATACCTTAAGGTGGTTGAGTGGTTTATAGGGAGGCCATCGGCAACCCTATAAAATGTACCGAAACAACCAATAATCACAAATCAATACCCCCAAAGGTGGTTGAGTGGTTTTTAAAGAAATACGGAGGTTTCGATACAACTCGATGATGACCCAAAAGCCATCATAGAGTCACTCAACCACCTTGGTTTTCGCTTTTCACAAATCTATACCTTAAGGTGGTTGAGTGGTTT
>JBLHXM010000060.1:0-21037 GCA_047630395.1 Dokdonia sp. | reverse complement strand
ATTTTTTGACATGGACGCGAAGTTCCTTCAATTGTTCCATCTTCTGGAGCATATTTTTGTGCTCATGCAGCGTAAATAGAATATAACTGCGATTGGCAGTAAGCATTTCGAAGAACGTAAACAAAAAAGAAAGCATTTTCTCTTTGTTAGGATACGTCTCGTACGCTTTGTCCTTGTTGAGAACGATCATGGTATGTTCAAAGAACGCTACCCAAATCTGCTCTTTCAAACCTTTAAACGAACCAAAATGCTTATAAAACCCTGCCTCAGTCAAGGAAGCGTCTTTACAAAATTTATAAATTGTTGGTGGTTGGTGGCCTTCAGTGAGTACATGGTCCATGTAGGCCGAAATAATCTCTTGGCGGGATATTTCTTTTTCTTTCTTCTTTGTAGTCGTAGCCATAGGTAGGTGTTTCTGATCTATGTAAAGATATGAAATGTTTAATATGTAAGACGTATCGTTAAACAGAAATTGATGTTAAAGTTGTTTCATATTATTTGAAATCACTAACGCCATATCAAGAAAATAGTGCTCAGGAAGACCAAATAGCAACATATTGTTTTGCTACTTTAATGTGGTCATGATGTGCTTTAACAAAGGATTGTGCTTGCGCTACGATGTGTGCTCGTTTGTCAGGGTGAAGAATTAATTGTTCGAGTTGGGATGCAATGAGAATCGGGTCTGGGGAGGCATCGATGGCAACGGGCTCTTTGAGTTCATAGTGTGACATAAAGTGCAGTCCAGCACCGGTCGCTACAATTTTTCCCTTAACCATTGCTTCTAATGCATTATATCCTTGGTCATGAGAATATACTTGGTCTAATAAAACGTGTGCTTGGTCATAAGCTTTAATATAGTCTTGATACGGTAATGACTCCACGGTAATAATCTTAAGCTTGTCGGTATATTTTTGCTCTAAGATATGGAGTGCTTTTTCAAAAATATCATTCCCTTTTTTTAAGTAGTTCATCCGATTGATCCCGTGAAAAATAACCAAAGGCCCTTCGTCCGAAATGCTAGGGATCTCTAGCTTGCCTAGATTGACGGGTGTCGGGATCAAGGAAGTTGCTTTGTTCATGCCTTTCAAACCTAAATAGTAATCCATATCCGTTGGGATGATGGCCTGTACTTTCTGGATGACAAATGCATATAGTGATTTGCGTTCAGGTGTTATGTAGTCCAGAACAGAGGCATAGTCTACTGCAAGATTTTTGTCTTTCAGATAGGGGCTGAGTAAATTATAGGGTAAGTTATCCAAAAAAAGACTTTCGACCCAAGCAGTATCCGTTCCACATGCTGAAAGAAAAAGTTTTCCATTGTGCTGCTCTAGAAAAGAAATACATTTTTTTTCTTTGGCTACTGTAGTGCGAATGCTCCATGAGTTGATAAGTTGCACGACGTCGTATCCTTGCATTTCATGACGCTTTTTCCAAAAGCGAAATCCTGTTTCTATCAATGCCAGATCTATGTTGGTTATCTTGTATACGGCCTTCCGTATGAATGTGCTCAACCCATTAGCGGTATTCCATCGTGGGCTGATGTCAATATCAACGGGGTAGTTTTTAAAAAGATCTCCAGATCCCACCAAGGTTACTTCATGCCCCAAAGCGATCAGGCCTTCTTTCAAAGAATTGTGAAAACGACTATATTCGCCTATAAGGAGTACTTTCATGAACAGGAATTACAGATTCCAAATATAACCCAATCCCATTGAGTTTGACAACAACGATTCCTTTTGAGATTTTGGTTGCTACGATGCATCGGACGGATTTGTCTTTTTTAAAGGCAATGTTCCCGGAGGATGATTATCGCCGCTTCCAAATTTTGGTAATTAATCAAACGGATGATGAGCATCCCTTGGAAAGTGATAGCGATTCCATACGTGTTATAAATACAAAGGAGCGCGGCTTGTCCAATAGTCGCAACATGGGGATTGCAAATGCTTTAGGAGCCATCTGCCTTGTCGCCGATGATGATGTGCGTTATGTCAAAGGTTTTGAAGTCGGTATTCAAGCTGCTTTCGCGAAAGCAAAAAAAGCAGCTGTCATCACTTTTCAAGTGCAGGATGAGACGGGTAACTTATATCGTGACTATCCAGCTATTGAACAACATACCAAAAAGACTGTATTTACCGTCAATGGTGTGGTGATTGCCTTTAGGACTGAAGACATCCGATTGAAAGAATTAGGGTACGATTCGTTGTTTGGTCTCGGAGCCACCTTTGAAACTGCCGATGAGTATGTTTTTATGTGTGACGTATTAAAGGCCGGATTGATCGCTCGATTTGAGCCATTAGTAATTCTTACGCATCCTGCTTTTAATTCAGGAATGGCTTCTGGAAGTGATCGCATTATTTTTGCCCGCGCTGCTTTAAAACAAAAATATTTAGGTCGGTTGAGTTATCTTTGGGTTTTTAAATATGTACGTTTCCTGGTCGCACATAATTACATTTCAAAAAGCGAATTTTGGGCAAAACTGAAAGTTGGCTTTGCCGGTATAAAGAAGTACAAACAACTCGTAAAACATCAATAATAGCATGCTTGATCAATGTAAACTCATCGAAGTTCCAAAAATAACGGATCCGAGAGGAAACTTAGCGGTTATCGAAGGGGACACATTGCCTTATGATATCAAGCGCGTCTATTATTTGTTTGATGTGCCTAGTGATGCGTATCGGGGTGGCCACTCCCACAAAGACCAGCAGGAATTCTTGATCGCTGTTAGTGGTAGTTTTGAAGTTGTATTGGATGACGGAAGATCAAAGCAAAGGGTCATGCTTAATAAACCCAATAAAGGCTTGTTGATACCAACAGGTATTTGGCGCGAACTGGAAAATTTTTCTTCGGGTGCGGTATGCGTAGTATTGGCTTCAGATGAATATTTAGAAGCAGATTACGTGCGTGACTACGACGAATTTCTAGCGCTTAAAAGGGGATAGGTATAGCCGTTTGTTTCTTAGGAAATCTTGAAATTTTCGGAGTCGAATCAAGCTTTTTCCATTCACATTTAATAATGCTTTCTGCTTGGAAGTGAGATTCTCAGGAGCAATTTTGGCTTGATAGATCTTACTGCTTTTGGCATCGCCTGCCATCTTGTGTTGCAAGGCAAAAGAAAAGCGGTTGATATCTAAGAAGCGTCTCAAGGAAGGGTTCGCTTTCGCGAAAGCGTCATACGCGTCTAGATCCATATAGCTGCGCTTTAAGGTGGGCGTATTTGAAATTCGATTATCGCTATCCATGATGTGTGTTGCTGTAATGGTATTACTGAACGCAACTTTATAATGGAGTGCTACACGTACCCACAAATCTGTATCCTCACCGGCACCATGCGTAATCCGTGCATCAAACCCTTTTAGGTCTTCAAAGATTTTTTTAGGCATAGCTACGGCTGAGGTCCATGCAACACAATCAATCAAGCTAGCTTCAAAAAAATTATCGACATAGCCCGTCCATCCAGGAGTATTTGTAAGCAATGGACTATCCATCGGTTGGGTCAGTTGTGCGCTAAATTTCTTTTGGTATGCCGCGGCATAGAGTCCGGCATCTGGATATCTTTCAATGAGCTTATATAGTTGTTCCAAGTGATTGACTTCCCACAGATCATCTGCGTCAAGGAAGGCAATGTGATCGGTAGCCGCTTTGGAAACTCCAAAATTTCGCGTAAGCGAAACTCCTTCATTTTCCTTTTTGAACAACTGAATACGAGCATCATCATAATCACTCACGAGTTGCGCGCTCCCATCTGTCGATCCGTCATCAATCACAATGACTTCAAAGTTGGTGAATGTTTGTTTACAAAGACTATCAAGCGTATCGATGATATGCTTTTCTTTGTTGTAGAGCGGTATGATAACACTGATTCTACCCATTGCGTTTACGTTTTATATAATGATGCAGTCGAATAAAATCGAAGGCTCGCAAACTTAGATGCGCAGATACCGCTTTTCTTTTAAGTCTAGGAATCCATGGATCAATACCGTGGTAAAAAACGGTCATTAATCCCGTTGAGCGATAGCGTTCATAGCTTTGTTGCAATCTTGTGTGTTTGGTTAATGAAGGATCACCTTGCTCACTTTCGAATAAGGTGTCAATGGCCTTTAATGATTTCTCTAAAAAGACAGTATTGGTTTCTAAACCCAAGTGATATACAGGGTTGTCAATGTGAATTACTTTTGATTGAGCTGCACTGAGTCTATTGGAAATAAGATTGTCCAAGCCGTAGGCATTTTGTTCCCTTGGATTGATGGAGATAAAAAGTGCCTTCTTAATCCATAAACTACCCGAAACAATAAGGTAGGGGTGGTGTTGTCTTTGGGAGGCTTTACGTGCCTCTCTGGCATGTCCAAAATTCCATCGCAAGCGATATTCAGGAGCAGGGGTTGCTTTGTGATAGGCGATTCCACCAGAAACTACATCGACATCTTGTGAGAAATAAGGTTCAAATCGAGCTAAGAATTGATCATCTACAGGTATCGTATCTGCATCTAAAAATAGCAGGTGGTCAAAGTGAGCATCGGCTGCTAACGCACCTCGAGTTGCTGTCCGTCCAATATTGATCGTGTTTGTAAAACTTCGGATGGATATTGTTGATTCAGGAAAGGAGCGTTCGGTGATTTTATGGTGTTTAGAATGATCATCTCTAATTAAAATTTCCACGGCATATTTCAGTCCATTTGCCTGAGATACAAGGGCGCTCACTAAAGGAGTGACATCGTAATTATATGAAGGGATACAGATGGATAGCATAAAGTCGATGACTAAAATACAACAATACGATAAATCCTATCTTTATCACTAATTTTGAGCCGCATCGTTGTTAACAATTCCTATGAGATTTACTAAAAAAAGCATCTTTTTACTCTTTATCGTTGTGCTTGTTATGGAGTTTGTACTCTGTATGGATCTACCTGCTTTCTGGGATGCCAAAAGTAAATTTATCCGCGCCGACTGGCTTTTTCAAAATCAATTTCAGGATATTTTGGTTCCAACCGAGCTCAATTCAGGGCATCCTCCTCTGTGGATTCTTGCGATTGCAGGATTTTGGACGGTGTTTGGAAAGGCTGTATGGTCTGCAAGGTTGTTACTCTTGATTGTCAATATTGGTGTTGGCTATCAATTGATACAATTGGGACAACGACTCTTTTTGAAAGCTGTGCCGCTCGCTCTGATTCTTTTAGTAGCGATAGAACCTACGCTCGTAGCACAAACAACCAATCTAAATAATGATATGCTGTTGTTATTTTTTGTGTTGCTTGGCCTCAATAGTTTAGTAAAGGGAAAATCGATTTGGTATGCGGTAGCTATGTGTGGAATGCTCTTAACCAACCTTCGTGGAATCTATTGTTTTTTGGCATTGGCCATTATACATTTCATTATTCATAGAAAGCAACTGTTAGCACATACCAAAAAAATGTACAAAGCCTATCTTACCGCTGTTGTTGTAGCTACTACTTTCTTTATCTATCAATATGTCGATTTAGGATGGATCATCGTAACGCCTAATAAAACCTATGCACAACATAGAGAAGCGGCAGGTTTGATACGGATTATAAAGAATACTGCCGCTTTTGGAAAGAATCTACTAGAGTATGGACGTTTGTTTGTGTGGTTGCCTATGATTGGAGTATTGCTCTATCTCTGGAAGACAAAAAACATTCGATTATCAAAGAAAACACAAGTGCTGCTTATTAGTCTTGTTGTTTTTATGGCCTTATTTTTCATTGGGATGGTGCCGTTTAGTAATCCTATGGGGCCGCGATATTTTATGATCTGCTTTATCCTCGCAACGGTTCTTTTTATCAATCTCATCCACGAACTGCCTTGGTTTACTTCTTTCCGACGGAAAGTGATGGTTGGAATAGTGGGGGTGGCTTTTTTAACGGGGCATTTATGGATATATCCACCTACCATTGCACAAGGATGGGATAGTAGTTTGGCCTATTTGAACTATTATCCGCAGGAGGAGACTCTGTATGCTTATTTAATAGAGAACAACATTCCTTCCCAAGAAGTAGGAACCAATCTTCCGCTAGGGAATCGTTGGGTGTCTTTGGCAAAAGATTCTAATGATGGCGAACTGCAGTTTGTCGAGCAAAATTTGGAGGCAAATGCCTATGTGTTATTTTCAAACTTGGATAATCGAACGAGTGATACCGATATAAATACCTTGCAATCAAGCTGGGAAGTAGTGAAACATACCTCAAGGATGGGGGTCTTTTTAACCTTGTATAAAAATCCAAATGTTAAATAAATTTTCATACATACGAGGAACAAAAATCGTTTTGGGTTTGGGAGTCTTGTTGGCACTCATTCAGTACTTTTCGGGACGCAGTATTTGGCTGGATGAAGCCAAAATAGCATTGAATATATTGGATCGTTCCTATCTCGGATTATTGGAGCCCTTGCATTCCAACCAAGTGGCGCCTATCTTATTTCTTTGGGTCGAGAGATTCTTTGGAGATGTGTTTGGTATGAATGATTTGGCGTTGCGATTGTTTCCATTACTCGCGTATCTAGCGAGCACCTATTTGGTGTATGAGCTACTTAAAATACTCACCGCTTCCACAAAGTTGTGGTTTATTGCGGCGACACTTTTTGCTTTCTGTCAACCCATGATTTACTTCGCTTCCGAGCTTAAGCAGTATATGGTCGATGTTTGCGTTATGCTATTGTTGTTGTATCTCATCCTGCGTCCCTTTCAATCTGAAACCCGAAAAATGCTTGTGTTGAGTATCGTTGGCGTTTTGAGTATTGGTTTTTCAAATGTAGCCATCATCGCGCTTTTTACGGTGGGGCTATATGGCTGGTTTACCACCTACAGAAAAGAACAGGTATTTTGGAATCGGTATTTAATTCCTATTGGATGTTGGTTAGTGGCTTTTGGAGCATACTATCAACAGTTTATTGCTGGACATCCTAATCGTGCAATGATGCTGCCATTTTGGGAGTTTGCTTTTATGCCGTCAAACCCTTTTACTGCCGAATTTTGGCGCTGGAACTTCGAAAGTTATCGCATGACCTTTGGGAAGATTTTGGGAGCAAATCCAAAGATTCCATTTCTCTATCATATCTATGGAGTCGCCTATGTCGTGGGAGTGTACGCTTTCGCGAAAGCGAGAAAATATAAACTTCTATTTCTCCTCACATTTCCGCTCATAACACACTTGTTACTGTCTATGCTGGCACTTTATCCCTACGCACGACGGACCGCTTTTTACGTGCAACCCTTGCTCATTGTGATTTGTGCCAAAGGATTTTTGGTGATTATTCAATGGATCTTACAACGATTACAATGGCGTACTTTCGGGGTTGCCTATCTCGTGCCCGGGATCTGCTTATTGGCGATTACACTCTATACTTTTCCCAAAGAACGAGAACCCTTCAAGCGAAGTTATACGTTTATGCAATCAAAGTTGGCTCCCACGGATATCATTCTCTTGAATGGTGCGACAGACAATGCGTGGGAATACTATGAGCGTACAGATTATATAAATATACCCAATACCGTAATATTAACGGGGCAACATAGCTATGACTTTGACAGTCATAATGCTGGACTTGACACCTTGAAAGGTCGTGTGTGGTTGTTCTTTTCTCATGATCATACGGATCGAGTGAAGTACCAGATGCTCGAGTCTGATTATTTGATCAATTATATGAAAACCAGGGGAATGTTATTGGATTCAAAACGCGATATAGCGACGGGAGCCTTTCTGTTTGAAATGGGGAAATAAGAATATTAGACCGTTCGCTGTACAACTTCAAAAATCTTATTGTTATCACACTTCAAAGTCTTAGAAGGGTATTTTAAAAGAAGGGCATAATCATGGGTCGCCATGAGAATGGTATTTCCATTTTTGTTGATCTCCTGCAATACCTCCATGACTTCGACACTGGTTTGAGGATCGAGGTTACCTGTAGGTTCATCGGCGAGGATAAGTTCTGGATCATTAAGCAGCGCTCTTGCAATAGCAATACGCTGTTGTTCACCTCCAGACAACTGAAAAGGAGATTTAAAATCTTTGCTTTTCATACCGACCTTTCCTAGTACCTCATCAATCTTTTTGTTCATAGCGGTTTTGTCCTTCCAGCCAGTAGCTTTGAGAACGAACAATAGATTTTCTCGTACGGAGCGATCGTTGAGTAATTTGAAATCTTGAAAAACAACCCCTAGTTTACGTCTTAGAAAAGGAATCTGTTTTTCTTTCAATCCGTTGAGATTGAATCCCACAATATGACCTTCGCCTTCTTGTAGGGGGAGATCGCCATATAGGGTCTTCATAAAGCTACTTTTTCCAGAGCCCGTTTTCCCAATGAGGTATACAAAGTCTCCAGGTTGAATACTAACATTCACCTCAGAGAGGATTAGGTTTTCTCGTTGATAGATAGCCGCTTTTTGGAGTTGTAGTACAGATTCAGACATTAAAACAATAAAAAGTTATACCCCAAAGTTAACATAATTGCGGTGTATTCAGAACTATTTGAGACAAAGGTTTGACTAAGATGATCCCGCTGGAAGATATAACGTGCTTCTAGGCTTATTCTTTTATAGGCATAGCCAATTCCTAGTTCTATTGAGGCTGCAGGTATTGTGACCGACAATTCATCGCTTGTGGATATAGTGCTTTTCACGTCAAAGGAGGAGGTCAATTCAAATCCATAACTAACATTTATAAATACTTTTTGCTCTGGAGTAATAAACATATAGTGACGAGCACCTAGGCTCATGTTTATTGCAGCGAAATCAACCATTCGCGTGCCGCGAATTATGTCGCCGTAAGGACTCTTAACTTCTGCTTCTCCTTTATAATTTAAACTGTTCATGCCAGCAAAAAACGACCATTTATTATTATTAAAGGGCAGTACCCCTTCGACTTCAAATCCAACGGTGGATGAAACTTCATTTGGGAATTCAGTAAGTGTATTCCTGACTAAGGTAGCTGTTGATGATGAAGTCAGCCCTCCGAATAGTTTACCGTATACTTTGGTCTTTTGCTTCGACTTTGATAAACCGTCGATGCGATTATCATTACACTCATTATACGCATTAAAGAATTGAACTAAAGCTCCTTTTCTGTAGCGTATATTTTTTGTTCTAGGTAGTTTTCCATTATCGCAAGTAAGATACGTGAGTTGCTGTTGAAAACGATTATTTGCCTTTATGTTACTGTCTCCCAAAGTATAACGCTTATAAATGAGTGGCTCCAATGCCTGTGATTCCGTTTTATAGAAATAACGAAAAAGACTATTGTTTGAGTACTCATATAAGGTAGCTGCGCCATCGGCGATTATTTGGAGTATTGCTGTTTCTTCTTGAAATTCAGGAGCTCGTAGTGTGCCCAATGCATCTATTTCGTCTGAGGAACGATCCACTTGGACCGTGTGACGTTCATAACGAGAAACGCCTGTAATTTCAAAGCCCTGCATTTGATCCATACGGATCTCCTTTTCCTGGCCGTCTAAACTTGGTTTAAAGATAATAGCGGTTGGATTGTTGAGCCAGTCTATATCGAGTATAAGTCCAGAAATCTGATTTCCATCTTTATCAACATAACTCCCTTTTTCAAAAGTATTTTGTGCACTGAGTGCAAAGAGATTTCCAAAAATTATTAGGAACGTAAGTAATTGTTTCATGTATAGATGCTGTAATACGGTTCATTAAAACTTTGCAAACGAATATCCTAGCGTTAGCATGAAGCTATTGTATTCTGAAAAACCTCTTCCAAAATCTTTTCCAAAGTGATTCTTTGTCCCATTGTAACGTGCCTCAATACGAAGATCTTTATAAGTGTATCCAATTCCTAAACCATAAGTGCCTACGGGGTTATTGGCATTAATGTCTCCTACACGCTCAAAGTCAATATCGGATTTAGCACTAACTTCTATCGCATAACTCAGGTTTGCAAAGATTTTTGAAGTGTCACTTAAAAAGAAATAATGTCTAAACCCTAAAGAAAAGTCGATGCTTGAATAGTCAAGTGTTACTTTTTGAAAAGGAAGCTGTGTTCCTAATATTATTGGACTTTCGATGATTTTTTCTGACTCAAATGAAGCAAAACGCGTATCAGCAAAAATTGACCATTTATTATTATTGAATGGCATGATATATTCAATCTCAATGCCAAAAACTGGCGTCGTACTAGAACCAAAGTCTATGTTAGCGGAGCCAGCATCTACATTATAACTATTTGCATTCATACCTGCTACAGCAGTAATTTGAACAGTAGATCTTTTTTCTCTTTGGTCTACTTCTATATTTTGAACTCCCGAACATGTATTGTATTTTTGAAAGAAATTTAATATATCTCCAGAGGTGTATTGAATACTGCTAGGACGAGGTAATTTTCCACTGTCGCATTTGAATTCATTAAGGAGCTGTTGTTGGTAGTAGTTATTTGAAGTAAGGCCTTGGTCAGGGGTTAAATACCGATTGTATACCAACGCATTAATATCTCCGGCTCCTTTTTTATAATACAACTTAAGGGTTTTATTATCTCTATATCGGTAGAGTTTGTTTTTGCCGTCAAGCATCACTTTTAAAAATAAGGTTTCTTCCTTCATTTCAGGGTTGCGATTGTACCCTAAATCGTTTATTACTTGTGAGGCTCTGTCAATATTTACACGATGACGTTCATAGAGGGAAACACTTGTAACTTCAAAAGATTTGACTTGCTGAATAGTTTTTGATACCGAATTCTCGCCGTCTGCTGTTTTACTAAATTCAAAAGAAGTGGGGTTGTCTTTCCAGTCTAGATTTTTAATAAAGCCCTCGGATCGATTTCCAGCATTGTCAATATAACTTCCTTTTTCAAAGGATGTTTGAGCAATGAGTGTTGTCAATGAGCAAAATAATAGTGCAAGCGAAAGGTGTTTTTTCATTATTGAATGATTTTTGTGGTCCCAAAAATACGGAGTGTGTTCCTATCTATTTTGTGGTTTTCCTCAATTATGGAAAATAGGGGCATATGCCCCTATTTTCCATAATTGAGGAAAAGATGCAGATTCAGGACTTTACGGGTGTTGATGGAAGTCATAATATGGCCTCTCAAACCGTAGACTCTTTTTGAAATAAGACAATTTCAGGTCTATTTTATGTCTGTTTACGGGATGTTTTTTCCTAGAGGCTTTCGGGTGCAAAAGCCCTAATTATGTAGCGGTTTTTGAGAATATGCTCAGCTTTTAGCTGGGAAAAAGTCATATTAGCTGGATAAGAGATGACTGGAATTCCTTGCAAACTTTCATTATTGCAGGAGGGAGACAGCTCAAAATAGTACTATTTTTCATCCAGATAGTCTTTATTGAACGGTTGAAACGAAGCGGTTTGATAATTGTTAATTTCCTTTTTAAAACTCTACATAATTATGTTCAGATTCTCCCGTTATCATCTATGAAGAGAAGTATCTTTGAGTAGGATGTATTTGCTTTCGCGAAAGCGGTCAAGAACACCTCCTCCTAACAAAAACAATCCTTATTATGCAAAAGCCACTGGCAATATTGGCCGCTTTCCTGCTATATACCTCAACTTTTTACGCACAACAAAGTGCTGCTTTTACCAACGATTTGGTGAAATTTGACAAAGCCCTTTCACTCTACAATAGCAAACAGTTCCTTGCTTCCCAAAGTTTGTTTGAGGAAGTCAAAACAGAAGTGAAAGATCAAACCGTCAGGGGTGACTGCGCCTATTATATTGCCAATGCCGCCGTACGCTTGAATCAACAGGGTGCTGATAATTTGATGCTGGAATTTGTAAATAATTACCCTACCAGTGTGAAGCGTAATTCTGCTTTTCTCGATGTGGCTCAGTATTATTTTGAAAACGGAAAATATGCCTACGCCCGAAAATGGTATGACCGCGTAGATCAAGGCAGTCTGACCGGAGGTGCTATGGAAACATACAACTTTCAAAATGGCTATGCACTCTTTAAGAATAAGCAGTTTGAGAAGGCTAAGACCTATTTTAATCGCGTAAACGATTCTCAGAAATATGGTTCCCAAGCAAAGTATTATCTCGGTTTTATCGCCTATGAAGGAGATGATTACCAAGAAGCTGATCAGCTTTTTGATCAGGTGGAAGATAAGGAAGACTACAAAGAAGAGCTGGCGTATTTTAAAGCCGATTTGAATTTCAAATTAGGAAAATTTGATCTCGCCATCGAAGAAGGTAAGAAACAACTCCCTAAGGCAAATCCCAAAGAGAAATCACAACTCAATAAGATTATTGGAGAGAGTTTGTTCAATCAAGAAAAATATGAAGAAGCGCTTCCATACCTCAAAGAATATAAAGGGAAAAGAGGCAAATGGAATAATACAGATTATTACCAACTTGGTTACACCTACTACAAGCAAGGAGATTTTGAAAATGCAATCTCCGAGTTCAACAAAATAGTAGATGGGCGTAATAGTGTTGCTCAGAATGCCTATTACCATCTTGCAGAATCTTATTTAAAAACTGAAAAGAAACAGCAGGCACTGAATGCTTTTAAGAATGCTTCGGAAATGGACTTCGATGCTAAAATCAAGGAAGATTCAGGTTTGAATTATGCCAAATTGAGCTATGAAATAGGAAACGCCTACAAACCAGTTCCTCAGGTAATCGCCGATTATATCAAAGAATATCCAGATACGCCTGCCAAAGCCGAACTCGAAACCTTATTGATCGATTCTTATATCACCTCCAAGAACTATAAGGAAGCCCTTGTGCTTCTTGAAAAGAATAACAGCTTCGAAAACAAGGTAGCCTATCAAAAAGTAGCTTTCTACCGTGGAGTCGAGTTGTACAATGACGGGAGCTATATTGAGGCGAAGAATTCTTTTGAGAAATCATTAAGCGAGCCAAGAGATCCTAGCTTTGTAACCAGAGCGACCTATTGGAAAGCAGAATGTGAGTATGTACTTGGGAACCATGCGGAAGCTGTGATAGGCTACAAACAATTTTTAGGCAGTGGTCAAGCAGCAGCGACATCAGAATATGCAGATATCAATTATAATCTTGCCTACGCTTATTTTTCTGGAAAGGAATACGAGAATGCCGCGATCTATTTTGAAAAATTCGCAGCTACTAATTCGTCAGATAAAACACGGTTGAATGATGCCTATCTCCGGTTGGGAGATAGTCGTTTTATTTCGAGTAAATATTGGCCAGCCTTAGAGGCGTATAATAAAGCTATCGGTCTCAATCTCACTGATCAGGATTATGCAACTTTTCAGAAATCGATGAGTTATGGATTTCTTGATCGTACCTCAGATAAGATTGAAGGGCTGAGTTCATTCACAACTAAATTCCCTACCTCATCGTATCGCGATGATGCCTTGTATGAATTAGGGAATGTCTATGTGGCTCAAAACAAAAACGCACAGGCAATAGCTGCTTATGATCAATTGGTAGCTCAGATCCCTGGAAGCTCGTACGTTTCACGATCCTTATTGAAGAAGGCCTTGATTTTTGACAATAATGATCGCTCAGATGATGCCCTAAACTTGCTCAAAAAAGTAGTCGCCGACTTCCCAGGGACACCAGAGTCATTGCAAGCGGTTACCACCGCTAAACTCATCTATATCGACCTTGGCCGTGTCAACGAATACGGACAATGGGTAAGTACCTTAGATTTTATTGATGTAGAAGATGCCGAGTTGGACGATGCTGCCTATACTTCGGCAGAGAAGCAATACCTAGACAACAATACAAACCAAGCGACTAAACTGTTTGGAGATTATTTGGAAAGTTATCCAAATGGCCAACATGCATTAAAAGCTCATTTTTATTTGGGACAACTCGCTTTCGCGAAAGCAGACTACGCCACGACCATTCCGCACTATCAATATGTAATCGCTAAAGAACGTTCTGAATTTACTGAGCAGGCATTGGCCCGTTTAGGACAAGTATACTTGAGTGAGCGTAACTATCGGGATGCAGAGCCTGTACTGAGACGTTTAGAGACGGAAGCCGACTTCCCACAGAATATCATTTTTGCGCAAACGAACTTGATGAAATCGTATTACGAACTAGAGAATTATACAGACGCCGTGGGATACGCAGAAAAAGTCCTGACCAATGCAAAAATTGACAATGCGATTAAGAGTGATGCTCAAATCATCATTGCGCGTGCTGCGATGAAAACAGGAAATGAGCAACGTGCCCAAACAGCTTATGCTGAGGTTCAAAAAATTGCCACAGGTTCAATGGCGGCTGAAGCCTTGTACTTTGATGCTTATTTTAAACACAAAGGGGAAGACTTTGCTGGGTCTAATGCAGCCGTGCAAAAGCTAGCTAAAGATTATAGTGGGTATAAAGAATTTGGTGCCAAGGGGCTGGTCCTCATGTCGAAAAACTTCTATGCCTTAGGAGATGCGTATCAAGCGACGTATATCTTAGAAAGTGTAATCAAAAACTTTGCAGAGTATCCAGAAGTAGTGGAAGATGCTAAGACACAGTTGGCACTCATAAAAGCTAACGAGTCGAAGACCAACGCCTCTGTAGAAAAAGACGGCGGAAATTAAACCACACAACAATCAATAGAAAACGTTCATTTAGATAATATCAAAAATCATATGATTTTCAACTCAAAATATATCATTAAAAGCGGTGTGCTCCTCCTAGGGATCTTTTGTGTTTCTCAGGTTGCAGTTGCGCAGGAAGACGAACAAGATCTAGGAACTGAAGTGGTTAATGTAGTAAAGCCATATACCCCTACGATCAGTGATGCGTTTAAAGTGAAAGCCACGCCAGTCTTGAATGATTCGGTGAATACGTCTAAAAAGAAGGTTACCTATGGTATCTTTTCGGTGCCAGTGGCGTCTACTTTCACCCCTGCCAAAGGAAAAGCAGCCAATGTTAAGAAAGCTAAAAAAATCAAGTTGTATGATAATTATGCAACACTTGGTTTCGGAAGTTTGACGTCTATACTTGCCGAGTTTTACAGTAATATTCAGATAAGTAGAACCGAGAATTTTGGTGTTTTTCTCAATCATAATTCTTCTCAAGGAGGAATTGATGGCATTCAAGCGGATGATTATTTTTATGACACGCGCTTGAATTTGAACTATGGCGTTCGCGAGCGAGATCTTGCCTGGCGTACAGATCTTGATTTGAAACAACAAGTATTTAATTGGTATGGTGTAGATCCTATTTTTCTGAATGGAGCGGAGCTTGGAGCTTCGACATTGGACTTCAATAGCTATGATCCTTCGCATTCTTTTTTGACGGCTGCTGTAAATGGGAGTTTGTCATTGAAAGATGCTGCCATTTTTAAAGAAGGAAAAGCGACACTGCGTTACTTTGGAGATTCTGAAGAAAATAATGAACTCCGTTTTATTGCAAAACCTACCTTAGAATTTCCAGTTTCTGATGAGAATATTACGACGAACATTACCTTGGATTACTTGAGTAATACTTTTGATGCAGTAAATACTGGAGCTAATGAATTTAAGAATAGTCATCTGAATATAGGGATTGCCCCGAGTTTAGTCATCTTGAGAGATGATCTCACCGTGAATCTTGGAGTGGCTGGATTTGTGAATATCGATAGTGAAAATAGTCAAACAGATTTCTTTGTGTACCCTAAGATCAACGCTTCATATCGCGTAGCGGGTGAGTACTTTATTGCCTATGCTGGTTTAGAGGGTGATTTACAACAGAATAGTTATTATGATTTTACGCAGGAGAATCCATTTGTAACACCTGCTCAGCTTGTAAAGCCTACAGACAGGCAGTATGATGGTTTTGTAGGGATGAAAGGAAAGCTTTCAAATACGGCGAGTTATAACCTGCGTGCGGGTTATATGGCGGAGAATAATAAGGCACTATTCCGATTGCAGAATTTTGTGAGCCCTTCTTCACTAGAAACGTTGGAGCGTTCTGCTTCTGCTTATGGAAATTCATTTCAGGTGCGTTATGATAATGTCAACACCTTCTCTGTTTTTGGCGAACTCAATTTTGATGTGAGTACCAACTTCAAGATGCGATTGAACGGGCAGTATAATGCGTATACGACAGATGTAGAAATAGAGGCTTGGAATTTACCTGAATTAACGGCTTCTGTGTTTGGGGATTATCAAATCACCGATGCCTGGTTTGCAGGAATTAATTTATTCTTTGTAGGAGAACGTAAGGACCAACGTGGGGTGATAGATCCTTTGGGGATATTTGAGGAAACCACGATTACTTTAGACAGTTATTTTGATGCGAATGCACATATTGGGTATCGTATAAGTGATCGTTTGTCGGCTTTTGGTCGGGTGAATAATATTTTAGGAACCAATTATGAAAAGTGGCTCAATTACCCTGTCCAAGGAATTCAAGCATTAGTAGGAGCCACCTACAAGTTTGATTTTTAACAATATAGGTTTGATCACGCAACCCAACGGGGATTATTGCATCTTAACGTAAAGAAATACGATGAAATACATTGCTTTTATAGTTGTCCTTCTATGTATTAGTTGCAGCAGTGACGACTTGGGAGAGGATTGTTCTACAGTACTATGTGCTTCTCAAAATCTCATGTTACAATTTGTCTCAGCCGATACGGGTGTGGATGTTTTTGGAGCAGGTGTTTTAGATGCTCGTAATTTGGTGATTCGCGATATAGATAGCGGTACTACTATTTTTTACGAAGTGATCTCTATTGGGAGTAACCAAGATGTATTGATTGCATTTACGGGTGCTATCGACACAGCAGTGACTAACTATAAGGTGTCTTATGAAGATGTTTTTGAACTGGACATCGCTTTTGAAATGATTATAGTATCTGGTTCAGCTTGTTGTGCTCAAATCTCATATAAAAATGTCATATTCTCTGGACTTGAAGGAGAGGCTTCTGATGAATTTTTAGACACCTACGTGGTGCAGTTTTAAAGAATATGAATATTGCGCTTAGGAGTATTCTTTAGGTTTTGTACATTCGTACAAAACCTTTTTTATGCGCGCTCTGTATGCTTTTTTACTGCTAAGTTGTTTGTTCATTTCCTGCGATTCTCACAAAGAATCTGCAGATTTAATCATAACAAATGCCACAGTCTATACGGCTGATGACGTTTTTGCAAAAGCAGAATCCTTTGCTATCAAGGATGGGAAATTTATAGGTATTGGAACCAATGTCTCGATTGCAGACGCATACACAGCTCTAGAAACTATAGATGCAAGCGGTAAAACCATTTTACCAGGACTTATTGATGGGCATTGCCACTTCTACGGTTTGGGAATGAATATACAAGTGGTCGATTTAGTCGGTACTGAGAGTTTTGAGCAGGTACTAGAGCGGATGGCCGCTTTCGCGAAAGCAAACCCTGAAGCGATCGTATTAAGAGGAAGAGGTTGGGACCAGAACGATTGGGCGGTCCAAGAATTTCCTGTAAAAACGAAACTCGATGCTTTATATCCAGAGGTTCCTGTGGTATTGGAACGCATTGATGGACATGCGTATTTAGTGAACCAAAAAGCACTGGATATGGCTGGAATTACAACGGAAACAAAAGCAGAAGGCGGAGCGATTGTCCAAGAAAACGGAATACTTACAGGGGTCTTAATAGACAAGCCGCAAAGTATGATTGATGCTGTGATGCCAGAGGTGACAAAAGATCAAGCCGTAAAAGCTTTGATGGAAGCACAAAAAGTATGTTTCTCTTATGGGTTAACAACGGTAAATGACGCAGGACTTGACAAAGAAGTTTTTGATCTCATTCAGGGACTACAAGATAAGGGAGATTTAAAAATGAGGATTTATGGAATGGTGAGTAATCGTCCAGAAAACTTAGATCACTATTTAAACAAAGGAATCATTAAAACGGATCGTTTACATATTCGTTCTGTAAAGGTGTATGCAGATGGGGCTCTTGGTTCTAGAGGTGCTACCTTAAAAGAAGACTATACAGATAAAGCAGGTCATTTTGGTGCCATGATTACTCCAGCGACCGATATTAATTCTCTGGCCAAACGCATCGCAGCGGCAGGCTATCAAATGAATACACATGCTATTGGGGACAGTGCAAATGTAGTGGTCTTAAGAGCGTATACGGAGGCTTTGAAAAATATAGAAGATCCTCGTTGGAAAGTAGAGCATGCACAAATAATCGCTGCTGAAGATTTTACGCTATTTTCAGACAAAGTATTGCCTTCTGTCCAACCTACACATGCGACGAGCGATATGTACTGGGCAGCGGAGCGTGTTGGAGCTGAGCGTATCAAAGGAGCTTATGCGTATAAAGATTTACTCAAACAATCCGGCCGTGTCATTTTAGGTACCGACTTTCCCGTAGAGCAGGTGAGTCCTTTTTATACATTTTATGCCGCTGTGGCGCGAAAAGACCTTAAG
The DNA here is from genome assembly GCA_047630395.1 of Dokdonia sp. Lineage (GTDB taxonomy): Bacteria > Bacteroidota > Bacteroidia > Flavobacteriales > Flavobacteriaceae > Dokdonia. Next base: position 2,732 of record JBLHXM010000060.1, on the reverse strand, counting down.
CAATATCCAGAAGGAGGCTATCAGATGGAAAATGCATTAACGCGAGAAGAAACGCTGAAAGGTATGACGATTTGGGCTGCTTATTCAAATTTTGAAGAGGAAGAGAAAGGAAGTATCACTCCCGGGAAATTTGCTGATTTCATCATCATGGATAAAGATATCATGACGGTGGCTGAAGATGAAATTCCCAATTTGAAAGTGAGAGCGACCTATGTGAATGGAGAGAAGGTATATGCTCAGGAATAGATTCTAAATATCAAAAAAACAAATGCTACGATGGGGATATCTCCATCATTGTTTCACTCATTCAATTAGTATTCATTGAAAACTCAAAGCCCGCAGGACAATCTTATAGAACTCGCCCATTACAAAATGCCTTTTGGTAAGTATAAAGGGTACTATTTAGTGGATGTGCCAGAGTATTATTATGTCTGGTTCAAGCAAAAAGGATTTCCGCCTGGAAAATTAGGACGGCTATTACACGAGATGTATGAAATTAAATTGAATGGCTTAGAACCGCTCATTTATAAGATCAAGCGACAGTACCCAAAGCCAAGTAACTTGCGTTAGGATTCTTTGTGTATAATAAAAATAGCAGGTCGCTTGTGTAAATCTGGCGTGTTGGTTTTCCAGAAGGACGCTGGCTTGGTGACAATATACTCTGTGGGTAAAGTGATATCACAGGCAATACATATCGAAGTACTTGGATGTACCGTGCTGACAATATCTTGCAGCATTTTGTCATTGCGATAGGGGGTTTCAATAAATAGTTGTGATTGGCCATGATCTGCAGACAGGCGTTCAAGGCGTTTTATTTCTTGTTTGCGTTCTTTTTGGTCAATAGGTAGGTAACCATTGAAGGCAAAATTCTGACCATTCATACCGCTACTCATCATTGCCATAAGAATAGAAGATGGTCCCACTAATGGAATCACTTGGATGCCTTTTTGATGCGCTATTTTTACCACTTCTGCACCAGGGTCTGCAACACCGGGTACTCCCGCCTCAGAAAGTAAGCCTACCGAATGACCTAATAAGCAAGGTTCTAAATAGGAGGGTAGCTCCATGTTATCCGTATACTTATTTAAAGGATACAGTTGTAAAGAATCTTGCGACTTGCCGGGCGAAATGTTTTTGATCGCTCGTCTAGCCGACTTTTCATTTTCTACGATATAATGATCAATATGCTCAATGACTTTTTTTACAGAGAGGGGCATTACTTCGAGAGGATTGGTATCATCTCCCAAGGTTGTTGGGATTAAATACAACTTACCTGTCACTGTAAATGGTTTCATAGGCGTTATCTAATGATCAATTTTTGAGTTTGTTTGCTATTTTCTAGTTGTGCAATATAAATACCAGCTGGCAGATCTGCTACAGAAAATGTAGTTTTTGACGTTTCAATAATAGTTGTTTGAACCATTCTGCCTGTGAGGTCAAATACACGTAGTATGTCTTCATTATTTTTTGATCCTGTCCCTATAGACGGATGGAATGAAACCGTCACTTGAGAGGAAGCGGGATTAGGAAAGAGACTGAATTGTGCTAGCGTCACTTCATCTACCGATAGGTTGGCATCGATCACACGATGTATAATACCTGTATTCAGCGCAGCCACATATAATTCATTATTTACGTCTTCTCCAAACGAACTTAATCCTCCTGCGAAAGGTCCAACAAATTGGATATTATTTGTATCGTCTATAAAGGCGAGTTCGTTACTACAGAAATCGGCAAAAATATAGACGCCTATCATTCCTGGATACGTGCTTCCTCTATATACATATCCTCCTGTAACTGAGCATTTAAACGCTCCATCTGAAGAATGGGTGTAATCTGCAAGTGGGAAGGTATAGGTCGATACATCGGCGCAACCACCCGTATTAAAATCTTCATCACCTTCATAGCAACGCCATCCATAATTTTGACCTCCTACACCAGCGGCTACCTTATTGATTTCTTCGATCTCATTTTGCCCTACATCGGCGATCCAAAGATCATCGGTGGTCGCGTCAAAAGAAAACTTCCAAGGATTGCGAACTCCAATTGCCCAGATTTCATCGCGTATAGAAGTATCCGAAACAAACGGATTGTCATCAGGAATCGCATAATTGTTACTGCCTTCCGTATTATCAATATCGATACGGAGCATTTTGCCAAGTAGTCGTGTTGGGTTTTGGGCTATGTTTTGCGGATCGTTAGCACTTCCGCCATCACCAAGACCAATATACAAGTAACCATCGGCGCCAAATTGTAAGCATCCTCCATTGTGGTTTGCAAAAGGTTGGGGAACATTTAAAATAGAAAGTTCTGAACTAGTATCTGCAACATCAGGGTCACCACTCACTGTAAAGCGAGAGATTTGTGTGCTCCTGTCGGGTTGGGTATAGTTTACAAAAAAGAAACCGTTATTGGCATAATCGGGATGAAAGGCAAGTCCGAGAAGACCTTGTTCATTGCCTATACTATTGACAGCAATACTAAGAAAGGGTGTTGTATTGGTGGCACTTCCGGCAATAATTTTAATAAGGCCATCTTGTTCTACAATAAATAAGCGGTCGTCTCCTGCGTTTTGAATGTCAATAGGTCTTGTAAAACCGGTAGCAAAAGACTGAAGGTCAAGGGCAGGATTTTGCGCTGCACAGAAAGTAGTCACCAGGCAGAGTAGGATTTTTAAAGTCTTCATGAATGTATCGTTTGATTTTTCTATAAATATACAAAAATAGGGAAGG
>JBLHXM010000059.1:0-21058 GCA_047630395.1 Dokdonia sp. | reverse complement strand
AACGTTGAAACTCCTCAGGACTTCGATTTTTATATTGTCCAAAAATATCCATAAGACAAAATTACTCATAGCTTTGGTGATCAGAAAAATAAATAGGAAAGAAGTCTATTAGAATAAGCACTCTTAGGTATTGCTTGTAGAACCGTGTCGTAACAACGATCATCAACTTTTCTTCTAAAGTAAGTGGTTTCGGTTAGGTTTGCGGGTAGATTTCTTGCCCCTGTAAAAGTATAAGATTGTTTCTGCACACCGGAAGCCGGACTCGTGCCGCTGATGTACTGCCAATTTCCGCTGGCGTACTTTAATTCCCACGTAACGTAGTTAACAGAACCTGCTCTGGCATCCTGAGTTGAGGTCATTTCCTTCGGAAATTCCTGAGGGTTCGGTACGGTGCCTCCGCCCGTAATTGTTCCGCCTACTAAGTATAAGTTTGATACATCCAGAACAAGGTAAAAGTCTCCGGTATCTATGCCAGGTTGATCATTACCTCCTTCCACAATGATGGCGTAGTTACCTTTACAGATGGTATAGTTCTCTATTGCTCCTTTGATGCTATTTGAGCCAACTGTTCTGGAGTCATTTCCGGTTATATAGCTACCGGAATAACCATCAGAGTTGAGTTTTACTAAATGAACCTTGGTGTCAAAGTTGGTGTAGTTATTGTTAAAAGCCGTAGTGATACTTACCGTCCGGGAGTCATCAACGCTAAACGTGTACGTAACGTCGTTTTTATCTGAAAACTCTGCGTTGTCAGCCGCTGTCCAGTCGTTTTTGTAGCCTAATTTTGCGTTTGCGTTGGCTACTGCACTTCGGTTAGAGTTGCTATGGGTTAGGGTTTGGTTGGCGGCTACCGGCCCAAAGCCAAGTGGGGCGTAGCGTTCTCCTTTGGCGTACCGCCAGGTAGATTTAATTACTGCCCGCCGTTTAGCTCCGCCCAGAAATGGGTCGTCGTACTCAATTACCGGATATTCATACCACTCAAAACTTGGGTGGGCGGTTTGGGCAGAAACTGACCAAATTCGGGATGCAGCCCGGTTGTCACCACTTTGGAACACACAACCCTCGTTACCAAATTGCCTTCTCCAGCTTCTGATTTCATATTTAAAAAACTGATCTGGATTATCTATCAACGTTCCCATGTTTTCGTCCACGATAGGTCCGTAGTTCCAATAATTCCCTGTGCCTAGACCTCCTCCTGTGGCACGGTACGTGTAACAGCTTTTAGGATCATTTATAGCATCTTGTGCGTAGTTGAAAATTGGGGTATAGGGTCCACCTGGAACCGCCCGCCCAATCATAGTGACGTCTGAACTTTGTGTCCCCTCGACAAAACTCATCTGTCCTTTAACAAAGTGTACTTCAATGTTAAAAGTATTATCATTCAACACCTGTGCCTGCAAAGTGCTTGAGTGTGTAACCAAGAAGATTGTAATAATACTGATTAGTTGTAGTAATTTTTTCATAGTTATCGAGTTTTAAGCGTTAAAAGGGCTAATTCTTCCTGAATAATTTTAACTTTTCGCCGGGAAATTAGGACATCACTGCCGTTTTTAAGGGTGGCGTAATTGGCTTTACCTTTTTCTTTCATACCCTTTACGTAGGATTTATGAACCAATATGGAGCGGTTCGGGCGGATGAAGTTTGCGACGTCTAAAAAGCCTTCGTGAAATTTTAGCGTATAGCCCGATACGTAAGTTGTACCATTTTTGAGATGAAAAACGGAGTAGTTTTTATCGGCTTTGATGTACAGGATGTTACTTTCCTGAGAAATCTGTCCGAGTATTTTTGGGGTAATCATAGCAGTTGAAGTTTCGTTTTGTGATAGCAACTTACCTCGATACGAGTACGCTACAAAAAAAAAGGGCTGAAACGGGCTGGAGCTGGGATGAAACGGGCTGGAGCAGTGATGAAAAAAATGAAGGCAGATTGTTTTTTTAAAAAACAATGGCACAAAAAATCTCACTGAAGGGTTTTTTGTAGCAAGGATAGTTTTAATTACACCCACCTGTTTTTGCTAAAAATACGGTGCCAGAATCTGCTTTGAAACCAGGTTTTAGCTCAATAGATTTGGCAGAGTATGTAGCTTTAGCGGTACCAGTTAATCTATTGCTAGCATTTATTCTTCCAATTGAGCTATTGGCTGTTCTGTCTATGGTGCCATTACTAAAGTCGTCTGCGTCAAGTAGCAAGTTGACAATTGTTTCACATGGATTTTGAATATTAAGCACTTCTATGGTTACGGATACTGAAGAAGTGCAGCTCCCAGATGTGCAAGTGGCTGTAAAGGTAGTAGTGGCTTCCAAGGCGGTGCTCAAAACGTTTGAAGGGGCATCAATAGGCTCCCAGCTGATTGTTCCTGAGCAAGAAGACGCGGTCAAAGTAACACTTTCACCTGCGTTTATACTCAATTGACTCGCTACGATCACTGGATCAGCTTGCGGACTGATAATTGTGGTTATTGAACCGCGGGTACTTTGGCAGCCATTGACAGTTTGTGTGACATAATATGTGATTTCATTTTGAAACTGCGTGGTTTCGTCTAGTGCATTTCCTAAAGTTAAGGCGTCAAACCAAAGAAGATTACTCCCTGTCACGCTAAGGCTTGATAACTGATTTGCATTACAAAATGATTGAGAAGCTGTAGCCTCTGGAGCATCTGGAATTGCATTCACGGTAATTTCAGGTATGCTTAATAGATTACTTTCTGTGCCGTCTAAAATACATGAGGCAAAATATTGAACATTCTCAGTAGGTGTTGGAGAATAGTTTAAGCCTGTTGATAATGCCGTACCCTCTGTTGCCTGACTATACCAGGTCACCACTCCTTCGGGGCAAGACGCTGAAAGCGTCACCGATTCACCGAGGCAAATAGAACTTTTGTTTGACGAAGCTACAGTTGGTTTACTGATGGATTGATATTCATAGGCACCCATATCGGCAATAGAGATGGTTGCTAAAAATGGTCTTGGATTGCCGAGAATATCTTTGTCCAAAACATTTTCTGAAGTACCAGTATTAATCGCCGGAGAACCAGCCGAAATGTTTAATCCATCATCTTCTGTCCAATAGGTATTGTCTGCTCCTTTCGGAGTTCCAGCGTTTATAAAGGCCGGGTTTTGAGCATAAAGGTTTCCGGTTTTGGTTCCAATAAAAGATATAGGGTATGAGGCACTTGCAAATTGAAGTATGGAATAATCTACTGTTGCAGTCGTACTTGAGGCATTTTCTATGTCAGCCCCTGCGTTAGCTGTGCTGAAGAATTTCTTATTGCCGTAAAAGATACTGTTTCTAATCTTAGGGCTTGTACCAAAGTCTTTATTATAAATAGCACCACCTGCAAAGGAAGAATTATTGTAAAAAGTGGAGTTATTTATTTTGGGAGACGCAGAGGAATTAGCGATGGCTCCACCGGCTTGAGCACCGTTTCCTGAGAAAACACAATTGTCAATTATTGGGTCGGAAAAGACATTGCCTACTGCTCCCGCTGCAAAAGTCGCACTATTGCTGATAAAAAAGCTATTACTGATTTTTGCATTAGATTTGGTATTAGAGTTTGGGTCGCCAATATTTCCAATTGCAGCACCCTGATAACCTGTATTACTTTCAAATATACATTTATCAATGGTAGGAGATGATGCAAAATTCCCTATACCTCCTCCTCCAAATTTAGGAGCGGAATTATTCATAAAAGTACTTTGTGAGATAGAAGGTGATGAATAAAAATTAAAAATCCCTCCACCTGTACTGTCAGCAGCATTATTTGTAAAGGAACAATTTATTATAGACTGTCTTCCGTAATGATTATAAAAGCCAGCGGCATAAATTGCCTTATTATCGGAAAAAGTACAGTTTTCAATTCTACCCGCTGAATTGGCCGACATGTAAGCACCACCAAACTTTCTTGAGATAGTGGCTGGTCCAATCACCAAATTACCTACACCATTGGCATTTCCGCCTACTATTGTAAAACCATCAAATAGAGCCGCTTCGGTTTCATTAATCACCATAACCACATGGTAAGAATTATCGCTGTAGTCATTTGGCGTTCCTAAATCACCACTTAAAGTACTTGGATTGGCATCAATAACGGCCTTAGTTCTTTGACTAAAATCAGTTTCTGTTCCAGCAAAACTTCCGAGAATAACTTTATTGGAGGGGAGAAAGAATGTTTTCTCTCTTGGATCAATCGGGTTAGGGTTTCTTAACAAATCTTTAGAAGGTAGGTAGGTACCCGAGGCCACCCAAATACTGTCAAAACAAGTGGCTTCTAAAGCAGATTGAAAACTAGTATAAGCGTTTTCCCAAGTGCTGCCATTACTTGATCCAGAAGCATTTTGTTTTACGTAGACTCTTGCCTGATTTTCTTGAAAAGTCACATCAACACTGGCAGTAGAAGAGCATCCAATTTCATTTTGAACAGTTACTGTATATTTTCCAGCGGCACTTTCTTGAGCATTTTGAATTGAAGGGTTTTGAAGTAGACTTGTAAAACTATCTGGACCTGTCCAATTATAACCAGAGCCACCAGCAGAACTTAAATTTAATGTTCTGCCTTTACAAAACTGAGCATCAGCTGAGGCTGTAGCGGTTACCTCTTGTATTTTTAGTGTTATGGGGCCAATTTGAGGTGAATTGCAGCCATTGTCTCGTATACAATGGGCAAAAACGTTGTATTCGCCCACCTCAGAAACCGTAAAACTAGGACTAAACTGAGAACTTTGCCAGATAAGTACACTTGTCTCACTATTGCAACTGCCTGTCAATGTAATAGTATTGGGAGAGCATACGTTTAAAACTTCAGGTTCCACAATTGTCGGTACATCTGCGGTACTCTTTACGTGTACATTTAGTAATAAGCTGTTCTCAGAAGAACAGCCATTTAAAGTACATACTGCTGTAAGGTCGTAAATCCCCACTTCGCTAAAAATTCTCGTAGCTGTGGTAATGTCGTCTGACCATAATACGGTTCCTGTAGTGCAAGTTGCTGTGAGTGTGACTGTTTCTGGAGCACAAACAGATAGTTTGTCAGCTTTTATTTCAATAGTCGGAGGACTCGGTTGAGCTTTTATTACTAGCTCAACGGCTTCGCTTGGATCTGAGTCTACGCCTTCTCCGCGGCATACAGCGGTTATAGAGTAAGTATCAGCAACAGATAGAACCAAAGGGCCTAATTCTGTCCCGTCAGACCAAACCACAGAACCATTGGTACAAGTGGCTGTTAAGGTTATTTTTTCTGGAGAACACACTGTTGTTACTTCAGGTACAGAAACCGAAGGAGAAGCAGGTTTGGATAAAATTTCCGCAGCGATTGGTGTACTCACCGCCGAAAGACAGCCATTGTCATTGCACAAAGCTGTAACACTATATGACCTTACCTCTGAAAGTATTATTTCATTACCTGAGGCATCATTAAACCAAACTACCGTTCCCACAGAACACGAAGCGGTAAAAGTTAAAGTAGTAGGATAGCCAACTGTCAGAAGCTCTGGGGCTGTGAGAATTGGAGCGGGAGCAAGCGGAAGTAAATTTACAGTAGTGCTTGCAGGTGCCTCGCATCCATTTTTTGTAACCGTTACTTTGTAGGTTCCAACTTCAAGTGTTGAGGCATTTGATATCGTTGGGTTTTGAAGTTCTGATGTGAAGTCATTTGACCCAGTCCATCTGTAAGAATCTCCACCATCACTTTCCAGATTTATGTCAGTTCCTATACATATAGGAGAATTAGAATTGATAGATATTGTTGGCAATGCTTTAATTTCTACCTGAATAGTTTCACTTTCTTCGGAGGTACATCCATTTTCAACACATGTAGCAGTGACATCATAAATGCCTACAGCACTTATAATTAAATTGGGCTCTGTGGATTCATCATACCAAACAACAGAACCAGAACTACACGTAGATTGAAGCGTAATGGTATTTTGGAAACAAACAGAGGATACTGCTGGAGTTTCAATAATTGGTACTGCGGGTTTTGCCTTAACCTCTGCTGTAATAATTTCGCTAGGTAGTGAAATGCAATCGTCAGTGCTACAAGTAGCAGTAATGTCGTATGTACCTACGGTTTTAATTACGACACTATCTATTAGCGAACCATCAGACCAGGTTATCAAGCCCGAAGGGCACACACCTTTTATAATCACACTGTCAGGTGCACAAACAGTTAGTGCCGTTTTTGCAGTAATAGTGGGAGATAAAACAAGTTCATTTATTTCAAGTTCTGCCGCACTAATTGATTCTGATAAGCAGCCATTTAAGATACAAGTGGCTGACGGCGTATAGACACCTACCGATCTTAAAACTAAACTATCACCGGTAGAATTGTCTGACCAAAGAATAGTACCTGATGCACAAGTACCACTGATAATTAAACTATCTGGTTGACAGACAATCGCATTTGATTTTACTGTTAAATCTGGGGCAGTTGGTAAGGCTAAAATCTCAAGTCTATTGGCTACAGCCCCTTCTGATTCACATCCGTTTTCAATACAAATGGCTGAAAGCTCATAAACGCCAATTTCACTCAAAACCAAGCTGCTTTCTTCCGAAGTATTTGACCATTTAATTGTGCCCGAAGCACAAGTTCCACTAAGTGTGAGGGTATTGCCAAAACAAACTTCCGATACCAAAGGCTCTGTTAAATTGGGAGGTGTTGGTTTATTTTTGGTTGTTACTTCTGTTGTTGTGGAAGATGAGCAGCCATCGGTGGTAACAACAACTGAATAAGTTCCAGCAGCATTTTGGTCGATATTTTCAAGGATTGGATTTTGTTCTTCAGATGTAAAACCATTGGGCCCCGACCACAAATAATTAGAACCGCCAGTGGCTGTTAAATTCAAGTCGCTTCCAATACATACTGGTGTGTTACTTGACGCTTCGGCGACTGGTATTCCAAATATTTCTAGACGTACCGTTGCACTCGCAGGAGGAGGGCAGCTGTTTGTAACACAAACAGCATAATAATTATAAACTCCAACATCAGAAACCGTTATACTCGGTTCGGTGCTATTATCAGACCATTTTAATTCACCAGCAGGACAAGTGGCAGAAATGGTTAAACTACCTGGCTCGCAAACAGATAATATTTCAGGTTTTGTAATAGTAGGAGCACTTGGTGGTGTGTCTACTGTAACTATCGTGTTTGCCGTGGCAACACATCCGTTAGAAGCGGTTAAAGTCAAGTTATATTGGCCTGCTTTTGCGGCGGTTGCACCAAATATAGTGCGACCTGCCGTGTTGGCTTCAAAGAAATCTGGGCCAGTCCAACCATATGTTCCGGCAGAACCTGTGGAAAGTATATTAAAGGCTTGACCTACACAAACTGGAGAAGTATTACTAATACTGCTTATTACAGCAGGTTCTTTGACGTTTACAGTTACGTACGCCGGGTCGAACGATTGGCAACCATTTCCGGTAATATACTCCACTCTATAAGAATTATTTCCAAGAGGAAGATCATCTATAATAAGGTCATAATCCTGAGAAAGTATGTCACCAGAAGGAGTTGTCCAAAACGGAGCACCATAATTATTTTGAATGTTTAAACTCAATGTTTCATCCTGACAAATGGTGGTATTTCCGGTTACAGTTGGTACTGGCGGTGCAAGAAATACGGAAATTATTGAGGTAGCAGTGGCGGAACATCCATAAAAGTTATTCACGGTTAAAGTGTAATAACCTTGATCTTGAGCCTGTGTTACTGAGAAAAGGCGAGGACTCGGCTGAGTGGATGTAAAACCATTTGGCCCGGACCAACTATAGAAGTTTGCGTTTTGAACTTCAGTTGTTAGTTCGATACTATTAAATTCACAAACGTATTGTATGTCTGGTATTGAAATGATTTTTGCTTGAGGTAATATGTCTTGGTATGCACTGATGTCTTTATAATAGCCCGTAGTTGTACAGCCATTAGCAGTAACATCTACATAATAACGTCCAGCATCGTTAATAGTAACATTTGGGATAATTGGATTTTGGCTGCTAGATGTAAAGTCATTTGGCCCATTCCAACTATATGAAGTACCGCCAGTAGCTGAGAGGTTAAATGTATTTCCCTCGCAAATTCCAGTACTTCCGTTCGTGGTAACACTTGGGAAATAATTTACTACAACGTTTGTGTTAGCACTAGCAGAGCAACCTGCTAAGCTTGTGGCAGTTACAGAATATACACCGCTGTTGCTCACGTATGGAGCTGGTATACTGGGTGTAGCTGAGGTAGAAGTAAAGCCTTTTGGCCCAGACCATAAATAAGTATCTCCACCTGTTACAGTAAAGTTTATTGGATTTTGAAAACAATAAGGGGCATTCGTGGTAATTTCTGGCTCAGGTAAGGGGCTAACAGTTATATCTATAGAGTCTAACTTTGAGCATTGATATTCATTAGTTACCGTTACATAATATCTTCCAGCTTGATTAAAGGAAAGATTGGTTAGCACTGGATTTTGTTCAGAAGAAGAAAACCCTTCTGGCCCTGTCCAAGCATAGCTAATTCCGCCAGAAACATTGAGATTCAATGTAGACCCCATACATACCACCGCATTTTCTTCTAGCGTAATAGTGGGGAGATCATTGACGGTTACAGCGGTTGACAATGTACTAACACATGAATTAGCGTCCGTTATGACTAAGGTATATTCACCAACAGCCTCTAAACCAATAGCAGGAATACTTGGATTTTGTTCAGAAGATGTAAACTCATTAGGCCCTGTCCAAGAATGACTTGTGCCTTCGGAGGAAAAAAGGTTCAAGAGACTTTCTTCGCAGACAGGAGAATTGCTAGAAATAGTTGGGACTATTATATCTATTTCTGTACTAGAAGTAGCTTTGCATCCGTTTTCAGCGGTAGCTTCTACTTGATATGTACCATTGGCAGTTCCTGTAACATTAGATAATGAAGGATTTTGCAAAATGCTTTCAAATCCATTTGGCCCTGTCCATTGGTAGCTTATAAATTCGTTAGAAAAAAGATTTAATGTTCCTAAATAGCATACAGGATTATTACTAGAGGCCACTACAGGGGGAATACTTTCACCTAAGCTGATGGTTTTGTTAGCCGTAGTTACACAACCATTAATATCCAAAATGGTTAAGGTATATGAGCCAGACTGCAGGCTTGTTACTTCATTCAAAGAAACAGTTTTGCCTGATCCAATATAGCTTTCTGGTCCTACCCAACTATAATTTTCAAAGTCTCCGGTTCCTGTCAAAGTCAGCGTTTGGCCTACGCAGGTGGGTTTATTGGTAAAATCTACTGTAGGGTTTTCGTTTACTATGACTAGAATCGTATTTGTTACTTGGCAATAGTCCGAATTTAATCCGGTAACTGAATAAACGCCGGCCTTTGTGCTACTTACATTTAAGATTTGCGGGTTTTGTAGGTCAGAAGTAAATCCATTTGGACCAGACCAAGAGTAAGTTTGAAGGGTAGAAGAACTAAGATTTAGGTCGTCACCTCGGCATAATGTCGTATTTCCAGATATGTTAGGTATTGGAGAGACATTCGTTGTCACTGATCTATTTCCACTGCAACCATAATTGTCGGTCACCGTAAAATTATAAGCTCCTGCGTTTGCCTGGCTTACGTTATTAACTGTTATGAATTCTTCATTAGAAATAAAGTCGTTTGGGCCTGTCCAACTATATGTTTTTGTTAAATCAGCAATAGGAGATTGACCGACATATAGGTTAGAAAACCCAAGTGGAACATTGTCCCCAGGACAAACCAATTGAGAACCTGCTGTATTAAGCCAATATGCAATAAGATTCACTTCTGTATTTGCCGCAGCAGTGCACCCTTGTTCATTGGCAACAATTACCTGATAAGTTCCAACATAATTCGTGGAATTAGCCCTTCTTGATGGATTTTGTATAGTTGAGTTAAAACCTGCGGGGCCTGTCCATTGATATGATACCCCTGAAGAAGCATTTAATTCTAAAAAGTCATCATAAATAAGGCATAAAGGAGAATTATTACTAGCGGTTGCTGAAAATGAAGATTCTATATTGGTTTCATATTTTTCTTTACACCCCTCTTCATCAGTGACAATAACTGCGTAAATGCCTAGAACGCCTTGGTTTGTGTTAGGAATAGTAGGGCTCTCTTCGGTAGATTCAAATCCATTTGGCCCTTTCCAGTCGTATGTAACACCTCCCGATGAATTTAAAGCCAAACCTGTAACTCCTAAGCATAAAGGAGAATTACTATTTATTGATGCAAAACCAATTTCCTGTAATTCGTAAGGTCCCATATCGATTTCAAGACTTTGAATCCTAGGCAGTCCAGTGATATCCTCAGATAAAATGTTAGCAGAACTTTCTCCTCCTTCTACCAAACTATTGGTACAAGAGATTAGCCGAAGGCCGTCATCAGCAGTATACCAAAGTCCATCAGGACCCACAGGATTAGCCGAATTTTGAAATAAAGGGTCAATACTTTTATTATTACCTGTAATGTTATAATTATCCTGAATATCACTGTTTTCAATTTGCGTTGTAAATCCATTATCAGAGATTCCATTGATTCCATTTGCTGAAGTATTTCCCCAGATAATAGAATTTTTAAGAGTTAAGGAGGAATTCGTTTCAATATTTATTGCACCACCTTTACTTTCTGACTCATTTTTTGAAATTGTGGTATTGATAAGGTTTAACGCACCAGCGGCAGTAAAAATGGCACCACCATTTTCAGTTGAAGTATTATCGCTGAATATACTGTTAATAATTGTGGAGGAAGAATAATAACTAGCCGCCGCACCTCCACTTCTTGTAGAATGGTTATTGCTAAAAATGGAATTTTTAATTAGAACATTGGTCGAATTGATTATTGCCAAACCTGCACCTACGCCATTATTGTTTTCGGATAATAGGATATGATTTAATATAACTGAAGAGTTATAGATCAGAATTCCTGCACCAAAATGCATATACTGTGAAGAGGCATATGGCCCAGCAAGGTTTAAACTCCAAGTATTTTGATTATTAAATGCTTTCTCTATTGTAAAACCATCGAGTGTAGTGTTTGCATCATTATACGCCGAAAAAATAACATGGTAGCAATTATCAGAATTATCGTTTGGTATACCAATATCGCCACTTAATATACTTGAATTGTTAGCAACTACAGAAACCGTTCTTTGTGATAAGTTTGTTTCATTGCCTGAAAAGCCCCCAAAAACTTTCACCTGATTTTTTAATATAAAAGCATAATCTCTTGATGTTGTTCCTCCTGTACTACCTGTTGGATATCTGTTGGGTAAATATGTCCCTCCTCTCACCCAAACCGTGTCACCTGCGGCAGATGCATCTATCATAGCCTGCAAATCGCCAGAGGCGTCTGCCCAGGTTGAGCCTGTACCTGTACCATCTACTGCCACATAATGTATGGTGGCAAAAGAGTTAAGCGAAATACTGATTAGACAAAGAGTTAAAACGGTTTTGATGTGTTTCATAAATTTATGCTTGATACTCGGCTTTTATTTCTTTCATTCTTCTACGTGGGATAGGGATGTCTTTCCCATTTCCTAGCGTTATAAATCCCTTATTATCCGTAATGTCTACATTCTTAATAAAAGCTTTATTAACGAGCTGAGAGCGATTAATTCTCAAAAACTTGTTTACGTCTAGGTATTGGATATGATGCTTTAATGTATAACCAGAAGTGAGTTTTTGTCCATTTTTGAGATGAAAAACGGAGTAGTTTTTATCGGCTTTGATGTACAGGATATTACTTTCCTGAGAAATCTGTCCGAGTATTTTGGGGTAATCATAGCAGTTGAAGTTTCGTTTGGTGATAGCAACTTACCTCGATACGAGTACGCTACGAAATAAAAGGGCTGAAACGGGCTGGAGCTGGGATGAAACGGGCTGGAGCGGTGATGAGGGGGAATTATGAATAAGTAGAAGCTATTCAGTTGTCCATATTAGTTTGAATGAGAATTGACCGAAATTATAAAACTCAAGAGAATCAAAAAGTAATGCCGTTTGATTCTCTTGAGTTTTGGAGACTATCTATTTATTTGACTAATTCCTTTGGGATTTTTTTCTCACTCGAGATGCCCACCAATGCACATGGGTTTAGGATTTTGGCAGAGAAAACCGCACCTGCACTCGCCTCAAACCCTGGATTGAGCATTACTGCTGATCCAGCCAAATATTCAACCATAGAAGTGGAAGTCACTTTGTTGATACCCAAAACATACAAAGATGCCTGATAGGTAACTGGTCCTGTACTAATTGGTGAGTTTGCCAAAATGATTTGTGCTTCGGCTGTAGCCCGAATATTGAAAGTGACAACATTACTTGGCAGGGGTGCAAGGTCGCAGGTACTTGTTCCAGTTATCAGACATCGGTATTGCTTGCTATCTTCAGCTATAGTGGCTTCTTCCAATCTTAAGGTATTTGTATTTGTACCTTGATAAATACCTCCGTCTATTAGATTGGTAAAGGTACCTCCAACATTGATCTGCCATTTATAAGTTATACCTGTGCCGGTGGCACTTACAGTGAAATTTGTCGAACTCCCCAAGCAAATAGAAGCATTAACCGGCTGTTGTGTAATAGTAACTACAGGGTTTACTGTAAGGTTGGCAGCAGTTGTTTTACAATAATTGTTGAGAACGCAGCGATATTGAGCATTGTTTAAGTTTAAGCCTACTTGACTAATAATCAACGAATTGGTACTTACATTTTTGTAGGTATCATTGTTTGATAAATTGCTAAAACTCACCCCGCCATTGATACTGACTTGCCATTGGAAGCTAATATTTCCACCGGTAGAGTTAACGGCATTGGTTGAAAATATTATCGACTGGTTTTGGCAAACAGTTTTATTGCTAGGCTGTGAAAGAATTACTGCACTTGGGTCAATTTGAATGGAAGCGTCTGCTGAATTTATACTCGAACATTGATTAAATATACGGCATCTATAGTTGCTATTATTTATTGCATTACTTAAATTCCCTATTTTTAGAATATTAGTATTAACGTCACTGTAAATTCCAGAATTTGACAATGCCGTATAAACACTTCCGTTTTTAATCTCCCATTGATAGGAAACATTATATCCATCAGCATTCACTTCTAAATAAACTTCGTTTCCTTCACAAGCAATCTGGCTTTCGGGCTCTGTTTGTATTTCGGGCAATTGATAGACTATTAGCTTAAATGTATCAGAAATGACTTCATCACAGGTGTTTGAAATTATGGCTCTAAAACTACTATTGTCAATCATAGTGTTGACATAATTGATCTTTAATGTATCTGAACTCACATCTACAAAAGTGCCATTAGCAAGCAAATCCTGAAAGCCCGTACCAGTGTTATATTGCCAACGATAAATCAAAGGAGTTTCACTTTCTAATATTGGTAATCCTATTTTAAAATCTGAGGCTTCACAAGCATATACAGATCTTTCTCCAGTTAAAGGATAAGTTAAAACCTCGTAAATTTTAGCATTTGTGGAGGCTAAAAATTCACAATTGCCAGAAGTGATGCTTAAAACATAATTACCAGAATCTGCATAGGTGGTGTTCAATAACTCAATGTTTTGGGTGTCAAAAATCCTGGAATTATCGGCAAGCCATGAGAAGCCATTTGCAAAATCCGTATTTACCACAGAGGCATTCAAATTTATTGTAGTACCCACACAAACGGGCGTATTATTGGTTACACTAATTTCTACAGCTTTGGTACGCTCAAAAGCCCCCATGTCTATGATACTACTTCCTGTATTTGGGATATCAAATCTGGCATTACCAAGAATATCTTTGGTAGGAATGCCTACAGCATCAAGACCTGCATCTACCGCTGGAGAGCATTGTTGAAGGTTTAAACCATCATCTGCCGTTCCGTAGATATCATCTGGGCCATCTAAGTCTGTCAAATCATTAAAAAAAGGATTACTATCTACATTGCCACCGATGTCAAACCCCAGGCTAGAATTAAAAGCCACTCCATTAATAATACCTTCAATCAAATTATTTCTAAAATTACTATGGGCATAATTGTGAGTAATGGTTTCAATCACATCTCCACCTATTCCATTGATGGTATTTGCCCACATGATATTGTTGGTATAAGAAGTGCCAAGGCCAAATCCACCAAAAGTACGAAGGTAAACTGCAGCACCATTTGCAATGTTCGGGCTAGAGGTTCTTACGGGTGCAGCGGCCCCATTGGCATTGTTATTTACAAAAGTGGAATTGCTAAGTTGCATTTGAAAACCAAGACCAAAATTAGTTTGACTATAGATAGCTCCGCCTTGGCTATTGGCGGTATTATTTACAAATAGTGAATTGGAAATTTTGGGCTTTATGAAGCCCGTATTTGTAGCCAAAGCATAAATAGCACCTCCGAAGTGAGTAGCTTTATTGCCCTCAAATACACAATTAATTATTTCAGGGTTAGCTTCCAAACTTTCGCCATTAACAATTATTGCTAATGCTCCACCAGTTACCCCTTGATTATGAATAAATTTGATATTGCTCAAAACGGGTGATAAAATAAGTGTAGAAGCATCACGAGCTTCTATGAGCATTCCCCCACCAGAATTTCCTCCATCAATATTGTTGGCATTTTGTATGGTTATATTGTCAATCACCAACTCATTAGTCAAATGCATTTTACCTGGGCCACCATCTATTAAAAAGATTTGATAGGAATTGTCAGAAGTGTTTTGGAAAGTCAAATCATAACCAGTACCTGTCACAAAATCATCGCCATTAAAATCTCCTTCCAAAATGGTAGGAAATCCATCCTTCAGTCTTTGTATAATATCGGTTTCGTTTCCTTTAAAACCGCCTAAAACTTTTACATTTTTATTTAAGTAAAACGTTTTAAAGAAATTATCAACAGGATTGGCATCGCCTTCTTTGGTGCGGGTTGGATAATAGGTTCCTCCGGCTATCCAAATGGTGTCAAAATCGCAATGGTGGTCAAAAGCATCTTGTAAATCAGTATAGGCATCATCCCAGTTGCTACCATTATTAGCACCTGTGGCGGCTACATTTACGTACAGTTTATTGACTAAGGTATCTACTCTTATAGCCACCGTGATAGAATCTTTGCAGCCCGTTAAATTATCGGTTACCAGTAATTTATATGGACCAGTTTGATTGCTTTTTGCTGAAAGAATGGCGGCAGCGGCCGTATTTTCTGAAAATCCTTGAGGACCTGTCCATTGGTAACTAACATTTGGGTCGTCGCTGCTGGTAGCACTTATCGTTAAGTTTTCTCCTGTACAGATAGGCGAGTTACTGGTCACTTCTGGCTTAGAGGCTTGATTGACGATGAGCGTTATTTTTTCAGAATTGGCAGAACAGCCATCTTGGGTGGTCATAAACACCTGTACTTCTTGAGCTATGTTGAATTCGGCAGAAGTATAGGTGGCATCCGTTCCGTTTTGCACAGAAACATTATCAATTTTAAACTCAAAAGTAGGGCTAGTACTCTCATTTTCGAAAGTTGGGCTAATGGTTATTGTGCTACCAATACAAAAGGCGTCAATAGGGCTTAGGCTAATACTTGGAATAGGCACAATGGTAGCTGTACCAGCCGGTACTCTACTGCTTTGGCAATAATCATTTTTGCATGATACGTAATAAGAAGTAGTTTCTGTAGGATTATCTACTGCACCTAAGGCCAATTCCCCCGATGCTAAAATAACTCCGCCAGTTTCTGTGGTATACCAATATTTATCAAAACCAGCTAGACATGAGGCAGAAAGTAAAACATTGGTTCCGGGACAAGCATCATCTTGATCAACAGAAATACCAGTAGGTACTATATTATCAAACTCAAATGGAACTACAATCTTGTCATCACAATCGCCAATTTTTATTTTGGCAAAAAGCGTTTGAAGACCCGGGCTAAGTATGGATGCACCATAAAAAGTAGTATCTGATAAAGAAAATTCGCCAGCTTTTACTAAAGTGTCTACCGCAGTATAAACACCTTCAATTACACTTGCAGGGTTAAATGATGCGGTTTGTGCAAAATTAAAAATAGGGCAATCATCCGTAAGCACTACCATCTCGTTAGATGAGATGCCATTTAAATTTGCTGTTTTTATAACGCCTTTATTGATCAGTGCTGAGCTAGGGTTTATGGACTTGTTAGTAGCTAGTTTCACATAACCAAGATTGGAAGCGGACAAGCCAGGAGAAAATTCGCCAGCATCAACAATTATCTTACCACAGGCTCCATTAATAAGTGAATGTTCTGTTCCTAAATTTATTCCAAGACCACTTTTTACTTCTATTAAACCATCGTTAAAAATACTGGCAAAACCCGTAGGGTCAAAAACCTCATTTGTGCCTAAATAATTAAAAGTTCCACTATTGGTAAATTGTAGAAAGTCGGTTTCTAGCTTTAATTCTACTCCCTTTCCACCTAAAATATTGATTCTACCAGAAGATAGATTATTAAAAGTGGCTAGGACAGCTGCCCCAACTCCGATACCCATATCAGTGCTGTTAATATTTATTTCGCCTGAGTTTACAAAAATAGGGGTAGCATTAGAT
Organism: Dokdonia sp.; assembly: GCA_047630395.1. Lineage (GTDB taxonomy): Bacteria > Bacteroidota > Bacteroidia > Flavobacteriales > Flavobacteriaceae > Dokdonia. Next base: position 4,541 of record JBLHXM010000059.1, on the reverse strand, counting down.
GTTAAATAGATACAAGCATCTATGGCATTTTGCGTTTCAGATTCTATGTTTAGTTGCCCATGATTATTCATGTTTCCAGCCACTTTTACACCAAAATCATACGCTGGATTACCACGTATATTTAATGTATCACCTTCAAGGATAGTGAATTCTATTCCATTTTCTATTTCCATTACTTTAATGGTGGTATTGCCACCATGCGAAAGAAAAGGATTCCTTACAGCTGTATTGGGCATTAATACCCTGGCATTGCTTTCATCAGGTACCCATTCAGGGAACCAGTTGCATGGGTTTGCCCATGAAGAGTCAATTTTACCTGACCATACGATATCTATATTGCCGGGAGATAGTAGAATAGGGGAGGCCTCATAGGCACCCATGTCTAATAAATTATTATAGATTCTTTGTTGGCCTTTTACGTCCAAATCTGTTATTGAAATATTAAGGCCATCTGCGTTGGCTGCATTCACGGCTGGGCTGCAAAGGCTAATACCGAGACCGTCGTCTGCCGTTCCAAAAAAGCCATCCGCTCCGGCAGGGTTACTTTTGTCGTTAAGAAGTGGGTCTATACCCAAAAGGTTATTTTCAAAGGGCTGAATGAGCGAGCCAAATAAATTACTTGGGATTTGTAATATGGAATTTTCTATTCCAATAACATCAGCGTTTACATGAATATCTGAGCCTTTTACATCTAATACGTCCCCTTTGGTGTTTCCTGTAAAAATGCTGTTTTTAATGCTTAAATTACTTGCTCCAGTACTAGACAAATCACCAGAAATATATATTCCGCCACCTTCCGTGGTAGCATCATTTCCAAAAAAAGTAAGATTTGAAAGTTTAGTTTTGGATTTATAATAATAAACACCGCCACCATTTGAAGCACTGTTTTGACTAAAAACGGTGTTGTATATGTTACCTTTGGCAGCCCGTAAAAGTGCTCCAGCTCCCTCTCCTCCACTATTAGAGGTAAACACGGAATTACTAATTTCGGCATCGGAGCTATCAGCCATATAGAGTCCGCCACCACCTGCACCGCCAAAATTATCTTTTATTATTAAATTGTTTAATTTGATTTGGCTAGAGTCTAAATAGATTCCTCCACCATTACTATGATAAATATCTTCGCCATCTAATAGAGAAGAATGATCTAAATCAGCTTTTCCATTCGATATGGTAAAACCATCTAAAAGGGTGTTTTCGCCATTTTTTACTGATAGCACCACATGAAATACTTTATCTTCGGGAGTTAATGGATTTATGATTCCACTTAATATACTTGGGAACCCTTTTGCTCTTAGGCTAAGTTCTGTTTCAGTACCATTAAACCCACCATAAATCTTTTTTCCGTTTGGCAGAGTAAAACTTTTAGAATATGGTAGAAAATCGGAATTTCCGTAAGGTGATTTAGAAGGGATATACGTGCCTTTAGCCACCCAAATCTCATCTCCACAAGGATATTCAAGGGCATCCTGCAAATCAGTAAATGCATCGGTCCAGCTGCTGCCGTCGTTATTTCCTGTGGCGGCTGAGTCTACATAAATACGGGGAAGTGTTACATAAGAATTAATTTCTTTTGTGGTTTGACAACCGTATAAAGAAGTAAACGTAATTATATTTAACCCTGATGAAACCCAACTTATAAGGCCTACATCTGATATGGTTACGCTACCGTTGTCAGAAACCCAGGGGAAAGTAGAAGCTGACGGTTCGGTTGCTGTTAATTGAGTAGTGTTACCACTACAGACGAAAGAAGAACCAGTGATTTCTGGTGTGCTTTTAACGGAAACTGTATGAGTTTCTGTACAACCGCTACTTGTTGTGAAAGTAATAATACAGTCTACACCCCCACGAATACCTGTTACTTCTCCGGTTTCACTAACGCTGGCGTCCAAATTTGAGGTAGTCCAAGGAAAAGTAGAAGCTGGAGTCCCTGTTGCGGTCAATTGAATGGTTGAACCTTCACAAACCACCGTTGGACCTGTAATGGTTGGGGAGGTGGAAATTATAATTGATATGGTTGACTGACAACCATTTGCAGCGGTATAAGTAACTTCACAATCTCCATCAGAAACGGCGGTTATATCGCCGGTACTAGTAATGGTCGCATTGGCATTTGAAAGTACCCATGGGCCTGTTTCGGCAGGAGTGCCTGAGCCTATCAGCGTTACTACTTCTTCAGTACATAAAGTGCTTGGTCCAGTTATACTCGCAGAATTTCCTGAGGTATTTTCGTAGGCACCCATATCAATAGTGGTAGCTATTACTCTGCTTCCTTTTTGTAAATCGAGTGTTGAAGTATTGGCGGTATTTTCACCAGCATTTATTGCTGGACTACAATCCTGAAGACTAAAGCCGTCGTCCGCTGTTCCGAAAACATTGTCAGCTCCGTTGGCATCTAATGCGTTTGTAAAAAGTGGGTTGGCCGCAAACGCGTTTCCAGTTATAAAATTTATACCTGAAGCAGCAGGATAATTGGAAAGCGTATTTGCTAGTTGTAAGCTACTGTTTTTTATATTGACATTAGTTTCAGTTCCGAAAGTTTTTAAATCTGCACCAGCGGCTAGTGCGTTTCCACCAATTTTGTTTCCCCAAAAAATTGAATTAGAAATATCTAAACTTTTGGGACTTCCACTACTAGTGCTAAATACAATACCACCAGAATTACTTGCTGCATTGTTTTCAGCAAAAGTACAATTGGTTATTTCCGAAGAAGAACTACTAATATATATTGTGCCCGTACCTGTTGCTTCATTTTTTAAAAATAAACAATCTAGAAACTTTGGTGCAGAGCCAACAGTTATATACGCAGCACTGCCGATCCGGGCATTATTTTCTGAGAATACGCTCCTATTGGCCTGAAGGATCGTTGCCTGTAGCCAAATACCACCGCCATATTCAGAAGTGTTATTTGAAAAAATACAGTCATTTAAGCTGCTACTGCAATTATAAAATGCATAAATACCTGAACTGCCAGCGTTAGCTTTGAATGTGCAATTGTTAAGTGTATTATCAGAATACTCTGCATATATAGCTGCCCCTAAATCTTCCGCTTTATTTAATACAAAAATGCAATTAGAAATAATAGCATCAGAAGAATAAAGGTGCATACCTCCACCATGTTTTGCATATAAATTACTACTTTCTAATCCCGTACTTAAGGCAGCTGAAGCATTACCATGCGATATGGTAAAACCATCAAGTAAAGTGCTAGAATTGTCTTTTACAGAAAATAGCACAGTATATGCATTATCCCCCATGTTAGTAAATCCAACATCGTTGCCATTAAGATCACCACTTAAAATACTAGGATTGCCTGCGATAACGGCTGCTGTTCTTTGGCTCAATGAAGTCTCAGTACCTGCAAAACTGCCGTAAAGTTTTACCTCGTTTTTGAGAATAAAACCGTATTGCTGAGAAGTGGTGGGGGCATACGAACCAGTAGTAGCAGCTCCTGTTGGGTATCTTGATGGCTTATAAGTTCCAACTTTTACCCATACTTGGTCGTTAGCTGCTGAAGCATCTATCATAGCTTGCAAATCGCCAGAGGCGTCTGCCCAAGAAGTTCCTGTTCCAGTGCCACCTACTGCCACATATCGGATGGTGGCAAAAGAGTTAAGCGAAATACTGATTAGACAAAGAGTTAAAATGGTTTTGATGTGTTTCATAAATTTATGCTTTATATTCGGCTTTTATTTCTTTCATTCTTCTACTGGGATAGGGATGTCTTTCCCATTTCCTAGCGTTATAAATCCCTTATTATCCGTAATGTCTACATTCTTAATAAAAGCTTTATTAACGAGCTGGGAGCGATTAATTCTCAAAAACTTGTTTACGTCTAGGTACTGGATATGATGCTTTAATGTATAACCAGACGTGAGTTTTTGTCCGTTTTTGAGACGAAAAACGGAGTAGTTTTTATTGGCTTTGATGTACAGGATATTACTTTCCTGAGAAATCTGTCCGAGTATTTTGGGGTAATCATAGCAGTTGAAGTTTCGTTTTGTGATAGAAACTTACCTCGATACGAGTAGGCTACAAAATAAAAGGGCTGAAACGCCCCCCACTTGGGATGAAACGGGCTGGGCTGGTGATGAGAAAAATAAAAACGGATTTAGAGCATATTACTAGTGCAAAAAAAACGAGCCAAAAGATTATACTCTTTGGCTCGTTTTGTTGCAATTAAAAGGTAATATTTTCTACCTAAACCTTAGTCAGGACACCCCACAATAGATGCTTTAAAAGTAGATTTTTTTGTTACCTCAAATCCGGGACTTAATACAATTGATTTACCCGATTGGTAGATGACATTTGGAGCTGGTGTTATGCTTGGGTTTCCCACTTTCTTGTTTGACTCGATAGTTTCTAAAGCACGCACTTGAAGTATTCCCGTCGAAATATTGGAACTGATAACTTCATTTGCCTTCATTACAGATACATTTACTGTTTCTGACCCTCCTGTACTACAAGAAACGAAGTACGTGGTAGAGACGGAGGGGCTAAAAGTAACTGTGTTTCCTGACTGACTAATAGATTTGCCCGAC
>JBLHXM010000058.1:0-21811 GCA_047630395.1 Dokdonia sp. | reverse complement strand
CTTTTTTGATGAGGATGCTAAAGGAGTGCTGGAACGCGCTTTGATGACACAGAGTGGTAGACTAACAGATCCCTATAGCTATTTACAAGACTATGTAGATGGCAAAGAATAGAGCGTTAAACTTCTTCTAAAGTGAGGGGTTTTAATCATGATACATTGTATCTTTAGTATAAAATGTTATGAAGGTCTTAATTACCGGAGCCACAGGACTTGTTGGGACAAAACTTTCTGTAATGTGCCGTGATCAGGGCATCTCAGTCCATTATTTAACGACTTCAAGATCTCGTATTTCATCAGAAGACAGCTATAAAGGTTTTTATTGGAATCCTTCTCAAGGAGAGATTGATGATCGCTGCTTTGAAGGAGTCGATGCGATCATTCACTTGGCAGGAGCTAGTATTGCCCAGCGATGGACGGACAAAAATAAAAGGATCATAAAGGAAAGTCGTATTCATAGTGCAGCCTTAATGCGTAGTACGCTTTCGCAAAAGCGTAAAGAAGGCAATTGTACGGTGAAACATATCATTTCTGCCAGCGCCATTGGGGTATATCCATCTTCTTTAACCAAGTATTACGATGAGACCTATCCAGGCTATGCCGAAGGGTTTTTAGGGGAAGTGGTGCAAGAGTGGGAGAAAGAAATTACGAAGTTCCAAAAAGATGATATTGCCACGACTTTAGTGCGTACAGGGATTGTTCTAGATGCTAAAAAAGGGGCATTGCCAAAAATCGCACAGCCTATAAAATGGTATGCTGGATCTCCAATAGGCAGCGGAGAGCAGTGGCAATCTTGGATTCATGTGGATGACATGGTAGGTATCTATCTGCACCTTCTCAAAAACGAATTGACAGGTGTTTACAACGGTGTGGCTCCTAATCCTGTGACCAATAAGAAGTTGACGCAAATCATCGCCAAAACATTAGGGAAGCCACTTATTTTACCTAAAGTTCCTTCTTTTGCTTTAAAGCTGCTCCTAGGTGACATGTCGACGATTGTGATGGAAAGTCAAAAAGTCTGTGCCGATAAAATTCGGGAAAGTGGATTTGTTTTTGAACACACGACTATTGAGGAGACCATTCCTAGCATCCTCAAAAATTAGAAATAAAAAAAACCGCTTTATCCCGGGATAAAGCGGTTTTTTTAAATGAATGCCTTTATGCTTTCGTTGCTTTTAGACGGATAGTTAATTCCATATCATCGCTGATTACACCATTCTTAATATCGTCTACAATCGACTTAGACATAAATTGGATGCCCCATTGTGTGCGATCAATAGTAAAGGTCTCACTCATCAATTCCATAGTATCTCCTATAATGGCATACTTCACTGGAAATTCGATGTTTTTCTTGATTCCTTTTAATGTCAAGTTACCCTGCATCATTTGTTTTCCTTCTTTTAAAGTAACTCCTGTCACTGCAAAATCTGCTGTTGGATATTTTGTCACGTTGAAAAAGTCATCTTCTTTTCCAGGAGCTGTTCCCATTAAGTGACTCTCTAATCCTGCTTTTTGATCTCCTTCAAGATCTGTAGAGCTAATACTTTTCATATCGATAAGAAACGTACCTGTTATTGCCTCACCAGCTACCTGTACGGCACCGCTTTCTATGTTTATAGTTCCAGTATGTGTACCTGTTGGTTTAGATCCTAACCAAGTAATCGTAGACGCAGCCGTATCTATCTTGAATTTAGCAGCTGTGGTAGCTACGGTCGGAACTTCTTTGGCAGCAGATCCTTCGGTTTCATTCTTTTTATCTCCTTTGCAAGAGAAGGCTCCAAATACTAATAAGGCGATCGCTAGACTGTTTACAATTTGTTTTTTCATGAATTTTTTTTTGATGATTTCAAGCGCAAATCTAAGGCTTTGAGGGTATTTTGCTCATAATTTAACACTAAAATAGATGTACAAAGGCGGGATGTGTCCGCTTTCGCGAAAATGTGCTGTGACATTTTGACATTTTAGCACAAATGGCAGTACTTTTGCCACCTCATTTGGAAATCGAAGTACTGACCTAAATTATGGCAACAGAAGACAACACACAAGAATTACAAGATAAAGTAGTTGATGAGACAACCACTGGGACGGAAGTAACCGAAAGTCTGAGTGAACTCGATCAAGCGAAATTAGATTTGGCACAAGAGAAAGATAAATTTCTCCGTTTGTTTGCCGAATTCGAGAATTACAAACGTCGTACGATGAAAGAGCGTATGGAATTGTTCAAAACTGCAGGACAAGAGGTCATCCAATCGATGCTTCCTGTGTTGGATGATTTTGACCGTGCAATGGCTGAGATTGAAAAAGCTAAGGATCAAGAATTGGCTAAAGGCGTAGGATTGATTAGTAATAAATTCAGAGAGACGTTAAAGTCTAAGGGGCTGGAGGAAGTTTCAGTGAGGGCTGGAGATGCTTTTGATGCCGACCAACATGAAGCGATTACACAAATTCCAGCACCGAGTAAAAAACTGAAGGGAAAAATTATTGATGTTATTGAGAAGGGCTACAAGCTTGGCGATAAGACCATCCGTTTTCCAAAAGTGGTTACGGGTAATTAAGCTTTCGCTGAAGAATACAGCGAACAAATAATAGTGCCCTATTATAAATTATAAGATTCCCAATCAGGTTGGGTAATGAATATGAAAGAAGATTTTTACAACATACTAGGAATTTCTAAAGGAGCTTCCCAAGCCGAAATTAAAAAAGCATATCGCAAAAAAGCGATAGAGTTTCACCCAGATAAAAATCCTGGTGATGCCGCTGCAGAAGAGAATTTCAAAAAGGCGGCTGAGGCTTATGAGATTTTAGGGGATGAGCAAAAACGTGCGCGTTACGATCAATATGGTCACCAAGCTTTTGAAGGTGGTGGTTTTGGCGGCGGCGGCGGCGGCGGGATGAATATGGACGACATCTTTAGTCAGTTTGGAGATATCTTTGGCGGCGGTTTTGGCGGCGGCGGAGGTGGTTTTTCTGGATTTGGTGGCGGAGGTCAAAGACGTGTCAAAGGCAGTAACCTTCGTATTCGTGTAAAGCTTACCCTAGAAGAAATTGCAAACGGTGTTGAAAAGAAAATCAAAGTTAAACGTAAAAAGCAAGCCGCAGGGGTTACCTACAAAACCTGTACTACCTGTAATGGTCAAGGGCAAGTGACGCGCGTTCAAAACACTATTTTGGGGCGTATGCAAACAAGTGCGCCTTGTCCAAGTTGTGGAGGTGCGGGACAAATGATCGATGGCCGTCCAGCGGGAGCAGATGCACAGGGTTTAATCGCCGAGGAAGAAACGGTAAGCATCAAAATTCCAGCAGGAGTGGTAGATGGAATGCAGTTGAAAGTAACTGGAAAAGGAAACGAAGCTCCAGGTAATGGGGTTTCGGGAGATTTACTAGTGGCTATTGAAGAATTAGAACATGCACAATTACAACGTGAAGGTGACAATCTCCACTATGATTTGTATGTGAGTATTAGTGAAGCAGTATTGGGAAGTTCCAAGGAGATTGATACAGTAACTGGAAAAGTGCGTATCAAGATTGAAGAAGGGGTGCAAAGTGGCAAAATATTACGCTTGCGCGGAAAAGGAATTCCTTCAATCAATGGATATGGAAAAGGAGATCTTTTGGTACATGTAAATGTATGGACTCCTAAAATTTTAAACAAAGAACAAAAGCAGTTTTTTGAAAAAATGGCAGACGATGATAATTTTTTGCCAAACCCAGAAAAGGAAGATAAGTCTTTCTTTGAAAAAGTAAAGGATATGTTTTCATAACCGATTGCGGATTTTTTAATTTATAAGTGCTTTTACTTTTAGGTTCATAAAAAAAAACTATATTTGAATAACGTTAAACACTTTTTAGCGTTATTTTTCTTTTTCATAGCAATTTTTTTCCCATCCTTAGCTTTTGTTAAGGGTGGGTTTTGTTTTTAGAGTGTTTTGTTTAACGATGAGGTGCCGGTGATGCGCCACGGAAAAGGTGATTTCTGTCGGGGGAAATGTTTGTCGGAGATTCCATTTCGGTGTTTTTTTTCTACATAGATACCCCCCCCCCTTTTTTATTGTGCACAGTCCATTACGTATGACAATCAAAACAGTATTATAAAAATACAATGTACACTAGGGGCCTTTTTTCTAGTTGCTTGCTCAAGTGACACTTTTTATTTTTTGAATAATTTAGAAAGAACGGGTTCTTTGCAGATTGTAAAATATCCTAATTTGAATAATTTGATTGGTCTTCAAGGATTAAAAACTGTAGGAAGTATATGAGTCGCTAGCAGTAATGAATTACAAAGTATTGAGGGGCTTGATGTCTTCATTGAACATAGAGGAGAGATCGTAACTATCAGGGCAAACCGTAATTTGATAAATCTTGGTGCTTTGACCGATTTTGCACAAAATGACAGCTATAAGAAATGCTTACAGTCCCTCTTTTTGAAGATATTGAAAATGGCGGTTGTAGTTTGTAATATAAGCCATAAATAATCCATAAAAAGGCCTACCCATCGGTGGGCTTTTTTTATCTTTATACCACTAATATTTTACTATGAATTCATTACTGGTCACAGATGCTGTGTCTAAAAAATTCGGAGATTTTACCGCTTTAAATGGTGTTTCCATCGATGTGCCGAAAGGTAGTATTTTTGGACTTTTAGGTCCTAATGGCGCTGGAAAAACAACTTTAATTCGTATTATCAATCAAATTACCATGCCAGATACCGGTCGTGTATTGCTTGATGGATCTCCTTTGGAACAACATCATATCGCAGATATCGGTTATATGCCAGAAGAACGCGGTCTATATAAATCCATGAAAGTGGGAGAGCAGGTGCTCTATCTCGCGCAACTCAAAGGCCTTTCTAAACAAGAAGCGCAAAAACGTGCCAAATATTGGTTTGATAAACTAGACATCGGTGCCTGGTGGGGGAAGAAAATCCAAGAACTATCCAAAGGACAAGCACAGAAAATTCAGTTTGTGGTGACCGTTATGCACAATCCGAAATTGCTCATTTTTGATGAGCCGTTTAGTGGGTTTGATCCTATCAATGCCAATTTAATTAAAGACGAAATCCTCCAACTTCGCGAAGAAGGAGCGACGGTTATTTTCTCTACACACCGTATGGAATCTGTCGAAGAGCTTTGTGATCATATCGCGCTCATTCATAAATCTAACAAGGTGCTGGACGGAGAGATCAATAGTATCAAACGCGCTTACAAAAACAATATTTTTGATATTGGTGTAGATGTTGATTCGGCAGCTTTCGCGAAAGCGGAAACAACCCTATCTCAAAAATTTAATTGTGCACCCGCAACATTCAAATCCTTAGGGAATGAGCTGAAATTACGTATCCAGTTAGGTGCCGAAGGAGTGCCAAACGCTTTGTTGTCGGAATTACAAAACTATGGACAGGTAACTCATTTCACAGAAGTGATCCCAAGTGTAAATGACATTTTTATTCAAACTGTAAACGAAAACTTATGAGCGTACTATCCTTAATTATCAAGCGAGAGTACATTGCAAGAGTGCGCAATAAATCCTTCTTGATTATGACTTTTTTAAGTCCGATGATTCTTGTGGGAATGGTGCTGCTTATTTCTTATTTAACGCAATTAAATAGTCATGAAAAGCGAACCATCGTTCTCGTGGATGACTCAGGACTTTTTGGTAATGCTTTTGTAGATACCGAGGATACCGGTTATCTGATGCTTACAGACCAAGGTTTGGAGGCTGCCAAAATAGTTGCGAAAAATGAAGAATACTACGGACTAATACATATTCCAAAGAGAGAAGGGAACCTTCTAGAAGGGGTCACCTTTTATGGGAATGAAACGCCCTCTTTTGGTCTTGTAGAAAGTATCGAAAAACGAGTGGAGAAGAAACTTGAGAATCTCAACTTGCTCAATCAAGGTGTTGATCTTGTTGTTCTTGAAACCTCTAAGACGAATATAAACCTCAATATTGAAAACTTCTCTGGAGAGAAATCTTCCAAAATGAGTAACTGGATCAAAGCCGGATTTGGTGGAGCGGCTGGCTATTTGCTTATGATGTTTATCATTATTTATGGCAACATGGTGATGCGTTCGGTTATTGAAGAAAAGACCAATCGAATTATAGAAGTGATTATATCTTCAGTAAAGCCATTTCAATTGATGATGGGTAAAATACTAGGAACGACACTTGCAGGGATTACACAATTTGGGATTTGGGTAATTTTAGGAACCGTATTACTTACGATTGCCAGCCTTGTTTTTGGAATTGATCCATCAGCAGCTTCTGGAGGTGCTATGAGCGGAGAAGCACAAGCTATTGCCAATGATCCGGATATGGCTGCTCAGTTTATCACTGAGGTAGGAAAACTCCCTTTAATGCAATTGGTGTTTGGGTTCTTGATTTATTTTATTGGCGGATATTTCTTGTATAGTTCTATTTATGCGGCCATCGGTGCAGCTGTAGATAATGAGACGGATACTCAGCAATTTATGTTGCCCATTATTATGCCTTTGATGCTTGCCATTTATGTAGGCTTTTTTGCCGTAATTGATAATCCCCATGGAACCGTGGCAACTATATTTTCTATCATTCCACTGACTTCGCCTATTGTCATGTTGATGCGAATACCTTTTGAGGTACCTATGTGGCAATTGGCACTTTCTATTACATTGCTGATAGGTTCCTTTATTTTTACAGTATGGTTTGCCGCAAAAATATATCGTGTGGGTATATTGATGTATGGAAAGAAGCCCACGTATCGGGAAATTTTTAAATGGTTAAAGTATTAGGAATATGCAAAACACGGCCGTTGAACAAGTAAAGGAGGTAATCACCGATGATATTTGGGGTGCTATTAAGGCTTTCTTGGAGTGGGGACCACACCTAGGGTCGGGTAAGGATAAGATTCACATAACGATGGGTGCTATTCTCGTTCTCATCGTATCTTTTATTGTCGCGGCAAGAATTTTGAAAATTGCTCGTAAGGTGGTTTCAAAGAATCTCCCGGAAGACGATAAGAAGAAGTTCAATAGTATTTTTCTCTTTATAAAATACGTGGTCTATATCTTAGTCGTGGTAACGGTATTAAGTGCTTCGGGTGTTAATGTGACGGTCTTTTTAACCGCTTCTGCGGCACTTTTTGTAGGCTTGGGTTTTGCTTTGCAAACCTTGTTTCAGGATGTGCTTTCTGGGATATTTATCATCTTAGATCAAACCTTACATTTAGGTGATATTATTGAATTTGAAGATGGTAAAATTGGGAAGGTATTTGATATAAAATTACGCACCACTCGTGCGTTGACTAGAGATGATAAAGTCATTGTTATACCCAACCATAAATTCCTGACGGAAACTGTATATAACTGGACTCAAAATCACAAAACCACTAGAGAGTCCGTCAAGGTAGGCGTTGCCTATGGCAGTGAAACGGTGAAGGTTACTGAGCTTTTGTTGGGGTGTGTGGTCAATCAAAAAGGGGTATTGAAGAATCCAAAACCTTTTGTGTTGTTTGAAAATTTTGGGGATAGTGCGCTGGAGTTTGGAGTTTATTTTTTTATTAATAATAGTTTTATTGATCCTCGTATTAAGAGTGATATTCGATATGCAATCGATGCTGCTTTTCGCGAAGGCGATATTACAATTCCTTTTCCACAGCGTGATGTACATATTTTTAATGCGAAAGAATAACAAATCAATAGCGGTATAATCGTTGTGTTGTAAAGAGAAACTATAGATATGTCAAAAATATTAATCATTGAAGATGAGGCTGCAATCCGCAGAGTGCTGAACAAGATATTGTCGGAAGAAAGCAAAGATTATCAAGTGGAAGAGGCCGCCGATGGTTTAGAGGGAATCAATAAGATTAGAGAAGGAGACTATGATCTAGTGCTTTGTGATATTAAGATGCCCAAAATGGATGGAGTAGAGGTGTTAGAGGCTGTTAAGAAGCTCAAGCCCGACGTGCCAATGGTTATGATTTCTGGACATGGAGATTTAGATACGGCCGTGAATACGATGCGTTTGGGTGCCTTTGATTATATCTCAAAACCACCGGATTTAAATAGACTCCTCAACACCGTACGCAATGCCCTAGACCGTAAAAGTCTCGTAGTAGAAAACACCTTACTTAAGAAAAAGGTAAGTAAGAAATATGAGATGATTGGGGAAAGTGCTGCCATTGCTCATATCAAGGATATGATTGAGAAAGTTGCTGCCACAGATGCTCGTGTTTTGATTACAGGACCTAACGGAACTGGAAAGGAATTAGTAGCGCATTGGTTACATGAAAAAAGTGATCGAGCGAAAGGGACTTTAATTGAAGTAAACTGTGCAGCTATACCCTCTGAGCTGATTGAAAGTGAGCTTTTTGGACATGTAAAAGGTGCTTTTACTTCTGCAAATAAAGACAGAGCTGGAAAGTTTGAAGCAGCCAATGCAGGAACAATTTTCTTGGATGAAATAGGGGATATGAGTCTTTCAGCGCAAGCAAAAGTATTACGTGCCTTACAGGAAAGTAAAGTACAACGTGTAGGAAGCGATCGAGACATCAAAGTCGATGTACGCGTAGTTGCTGCTACAAATAAAAATTTAAAGAAGGAAATTGAAGAAGGACGGTTCCGCGAGGATCTATATCACCGACTTGCGGTAATTTTAATAGATGTACCTGCTTTAAATGAGCGTAGGGAGGATATTCCCATGCTGATTAGTCATTTTGCTAAGAAGATTTCAGGAGAACAGGGAACTGCTCAAAAAGGATTTTCAGCAGTCGCAATAAAGCTACTCCAAGAGTACGATTGGACAGGAAATATTAGAGAATTGCGCAATGTTGTGGAGCGTCTAATCATCCTGAGTGGACCTGAAGTTTCGGAAAAAGATGTGAAGTTGTTTGCGAGTAAATAAATAATTTAACAGATTCCTTCGGTTTAAAGTGGTCGTGGAATTATTTTTTTTAAGTATATTTAAAGTCTTAACTTTAAAAAACATCAAATTATGAAAAAAATTACTTTTTGCGCTTTGGCTATGCTAGGGTTTGGATTTACTGCAACAGCTCAAACCTCTGTTTCAGCATCAACTTCTGGAGATTTTCCAGTAGAAGTGTTTTCTCAAAGAGGAGAATCTCAAGCTGCATGTAGTCAAGAAGAAGTGAGTAACAATTTTGAAAATGGTTTCGGAAACACAAATAATGGTGTGACCGTAGCAGATGATATTGTTGTTCCTGATGGCGAAATGTTCACTTTAGAATCTGTTACCTTTAATATGATTAATGATGGAGGATATAATGACGTTATAGTGCAGGTATATGCGGATAACGGAGGTCTTCCAGGAGCTCAAATTTCAAGTGAAACTGTTGTGCCAGATAGCCAAGATCAAATTGGTATCGCTTTTGGTAGAGAAGTTCGTGAGGTTGTTGTAGAACTTGATGACGAAGTAGTATTGGAAGGTGTTGATGGTTCTGATACTACGTATTGGATTGCTATTACTACACCAAATCCAGTAGATACAGCTTCAGATTCTTTCTGGGAAACTCAAACAATTTCTACGAATGTAAATCTTGTTTCTTTTTCTTTAGATGACGGTGCTTTTTGGGAAAATGTAAGTGGTGGTAACCCAACACCTCCAGCTGCTGTTTTCTTAGCAGAAGGTGATTGTGATACTTTAGGACTTGAAGATTCTTTAATCGCTGGTCTTTCTGTATACCCAAATCCAACACAGGGTCAAGTAACTATTGACACTAAAGGTCAATTCCAATTGGATTCAGTTGTTGTTTATGACATTCTAGGAAAAAGATCAAATGTTTCTTTAAACGGAGATACAGTTGATATGTCTGCTTTAAGTGCTGGACTTTATATCATTGAAGTAACTGCAGAAGGTGGTGAAACCGCTACATATAAAATTGTAAAGCAATAGTCAAAACATACAGTATTTTAGTATTTGAAAAACTCCCGGAAGGGAGTTTTTCTTTTTTTGAACTTATGTATCTTCACTAGCAACTAGAATACTAAATGATGATGACACCTTATAAAGTAACCTCTAAAATTGCTCTTGCAAATCAAGCAACACGTCCGGAAGAAGAAAAGTCTTCCAAAGAACTCGAGAAAGATTTAAAGCGTGTACGCAAGCAGTTAGGGAAATTACAGGATACGATCTATGCCCATGGAAAATATAGTGTATTGATCTGTCTTCAAGGAATGGATACCTCAGGAAAAGATAGTTTGATTCGCGAAGTATTTAAAGATTTTAACGCGCGAGGTGTGGAAGTCCACAGTTTTAAAGTACCCACGGAGCTCGAACTAAAACACGACTTCCTTTGGAGGCATTATTTAGTGCTCCCTGCAAGAGGTAAGTTTGGTGTTTTTAATAGGACACATTATGAAAATGTATTAGTCACACGAGTACACCCTGGATATATCATGGGGGAAAATCTTCCTGACGTACACGGAATAGAAGACATTGATGATGCTTTCTGGGATCGACGTTTTGAGATGATAAATAATTTTGAAAAACACCTGGCTCAAAATGGAACCCTTGTTTTTAAGTTCTTTTTGCACCTTTCGAAAGACGAACAAAAGAACCGTCTCCTACGCCGATTGGATAAAAAAGAAAAGAATTGGAAGTTTTCTGCAGGGGATTTGAAAGAACGTAAACTATGGGACGACTATCAACGTTGTTATGAAGATGCTATTAATAGAACGTCAAAACCGCATGCACCTTGGTATATCGTTCCAGCAGATAATAAACCTGCTGCACGTTTAATGGTGGCCACCACCTTATTTGATGCCTTAAGTGCTTATGATGATATCGAAGAGCCCGAACTGGACTCAAAAACAAAGGAGAATATTGAATTTTACAAACAACAATTACATAATGAATAAGTCAATACAGCTATTATTTTTACTCGCCTTTCTAATGGGTGGCTGCGCTTTCGCGAAAGCACAACAACAAGATTCCGTTCAAATTAGAAAAATATACGATGAAGCCTTAAAAAATGGACATAGCTACCAATGGTTGGATTATCTGTCCAATCAAATAGGCTCACGACTCAGCGGAAGTTCTGGGGCTGCAAATGCAGTAGAATGGACGAAGGCACAATTAGACAGTGTAGGTCTTGATAAGGTGTGGTTACAGCCTGTGATGGTTCCAAAATGGGTGCGAGGTACGCCAGAATATGCCTATATCGAAACAGGTGTGGGCGAAACTACGCAAGTGCCTATCTGTGCCCTCGGTGGATCGGTTGCCACTCCAAATGGAAGCGTCAAAGCTCCTGTTGTGGAAGTGCAAGGTATCGAAGAGCTCAAGGCTTTAGGTCGCGAAAAAGTGGAAGGAAAGATCGTTTTCTTTAACAGACCTATGCAAGATGAACTAATAGAAACCTTTAAGGCCTACGGAGGATGTGTAGATCAACGCTATGGCGGTGCTATGGAAGCTGGAAAACTAGGAGCGCTTGGAGTGGTAGTGCGCTCGGTAACACATAGTATAGATGATTATCCGCATACGGGTTCTATGTCTTATGGAGATCTACCCAAAGCCGATCGCATTCCGGCAGCAGCCATTAGTACCAAAGGTGCCAATCTTCTCAGTACGCTATTGAAACTAAATCCAAATACACAATTTTCCTATTCCATGTTTTGTTCAAATTATAAGGATGTACAATCATATAATGTAATTGGAGAAATTACAGGCAGTGTGTACCCTAAGAAGTATATGGTTGTTGGCGGGCATTTAGACTCTTGGGATCTAGGAGATGGGTCTCATGACGACGGCGCAGGTGTCGTGCAAAGTATGGAGGTCTTACGTCTGATGAAAGCCGTAGGGTATAAGCCAAGGCACAGCATACGTGTCGTATTATTCATGAACGAAGAAAATGGCTTACGTGGTGGGAAAAAATATGCCAAAGTAGCCAAAAATAAAAACGAGAAACACGTATTTGCCTTAGAAAGTGATTCTGGCGGATTTACACCTAGAGGGTTTTCCTTTGATAGTGATGATCGAAATTTTAACCAAGTGCTAAGCTGGAAAAAATTATTTGAACCCTACTTAATTCACAATTTCACAAGAGGCGGTAGCGGCGCCGACATAGGTCCGTTAAAAGGTGATGGCGTCGTGCTCGCTGGATTGCGTCCAGATTCACAACGATATTTTGATCATCACCATGCGGCCAATGATACTTTTGATGCGGTAAACAAGCGCGAACTAGAACTAGGTGCGGCGACGATGACTAGTTTGATCTATTTGATGGATAATTATATTGTGAAACCTGCGCGATTGATTCAAGCGCCTATTAAAAACTAAGTTTGTTATTAGACAAGTAGCGACTTTTTTGAATGTGCTCTCGTGAGCCCTAGTAGTGGGTAAAATGATCGTTTTGTGTCGCATTATGATGAATAATATCCGTTTTAGAAATACTTAAAAATTACTAATAAGTTCGTTCAAACAAACTTCACAATGATGGTTGTATAGGTTACTTTTGCTTTCGCGAAAGCGGAATTCCCTATTCTAGAAGTTCTTCAGCCGCGATGAAAATCAGCATTTTTAGCTAGTCAACATGCAACTGTCAAAATATACCAAAGAGTTTAATACCAATCTCACCATTGCCCTTCCTATTATGTTGGGGCAGCTGGGACACATTTTAGTTGCTTTGGCCGATAATCTGATGGTAGGACAACTAGGAGCACCACAATTGGCAGCCGTAAGTTTGGGGAATAGCTTGGTATTTATCGCCTTGTCTTTGGGAATTGGTTTTTCATTTGCTATTACACCTTTAGTAGCAGAAGCAGACGGAAAGGGTGATATCGAAAAAGGACGTTTGCACTTTCATCATGGTGTCATTATGTGCGCAGTGAACGGTGTACTGCTTTTTCTTTTATTGCTATTAGCCAAGCCCATCTTATACTATTTGGATCAACCTGAAGAGGTGGTCCTCTTAGCAATTCCTTACTTGGAAATTGTAGCCTTGTCTATGATTCCTTTAATGATATTTCAGGCGTTTAAGCAATTTACTGATGGCTTATCTCAAACGCGGTATGCGATGTATGCGATCCTTATCGCCAATGTTGTGAATGTTATTTTTAATTATTTTTTGATCTATGGGATTTGGATCTTCCCAAGATTAGAGGTCGAAGGCGCTGCCTGGGGAACCTTAATTTCTCGTTTTGTTATGCTGGCCTTGATCATTTATATGTTGAAAGGGAAAACGATGTTTAAACCTTATTTTCATTGGGGAAATAAGGAACATATTAAAATGAGTGAGTTTGCTGAGCTCTTCCGTCTTGGTTTTCCAACGGCCTTGCAAATGCTTTTTGAAATAGGTGTATTTACCGCTGCTATTTTCCTTTCTGGAATATTAGGGACGAATGCTCAGGCTGCAAATCAAATTGCTTTGAATTTGGCGTCTATGACCTTCATGATTGCCGTGGGACTAGGAGTAACAGCGACCATTCGGGTCGGGAATCAAAAAGGGAAAAGTGATTTTGTCAATTTAAGGCGTATCGCTATTTCCATTTTTATCCAAGTCTTTTTTATTGAGGCTGTTTTTGCAATAGGATTTATACTACTTAAAGATATTTTACCTCCTTTCTATATAGATAATACTGAGGTTATTTTCTTGGCTGCTCAATTACTTGTGGTCGCTGCTCTTTTTCAACTCAGTGATGGCATTCAAGTAACCATACTTGGTGCTTTACGGGGATTGCAAGATGTTAATATACCTACCATTATATGTTTTGTTGCCTACTGGATTATAGGTTTTCCTGTGATGTGGTATTTAGGGAAAGAAGAACAAATGGGCGCTCAAGGAATATGGTTGGGCCTTTTGGCAGGACTTACAGCCTCTGCGATTATGCTATACTTTAGATTTAATTATCTTAGTAAAAAGTTGATTCAAACAAAAATGAACATTCAAACAGATCCATCTTAAAACGATAAGATGTTGGTTTAATATTTTAGAGACATGACCGTACCAAAATTTTTAATAGGGGATAATTCAGAACATCAAGATGCTATTTTTGTAGTTCATACTGAATTTCCGCGCTTCGTCATTGATTTGACGAAAGATGAAATCGAATGGATGGAAGAATTCGATAGCCAAGATGAGAACGAATTGGCCACCGAAACCGAAAATGCAATTAAAGATGCTACAGATTTTTATGATGTTGAGATTGCTAAATATGAAGACAATTAATCCGAAGTATGGATCAACTCATTGCATACGATCGGCAGCTTTTTGAACTCCTCAACGGTTTAGGCGCTTCAACTTGGGATGGACTTTGGTTATTTATAACGAATAAGCTGTCCTTTATTCCTCTATATGCACTTTTATTATTCTTGGTGTATAAAAAATTCGGAATGAAAGGCACTTTGATTTCTGTTGTTGTAATCGCTGCTATGGTCACCTGTACCGATCAACTAGCGAATGCATTCAAACACGGGTTCATGAGGCCCCGTCCATGTAAAGTAGAAGCTATGCAGGGAACCATCCGATATATCGCCGAGCGTTGTGGGCGTTATGGTTTTTTCTCTGGTCATGCTTCCAATAGCATGGCAGCAGCGGTGTTTGCAGGGCTCGCACTGCGGTCCAAATACAAAAATCTAATTTTTATGCTCCTGTTTTGGTCGGCATTTGTTGGGTACAGCCGCATTTATGTAGGCGTTCACTATCCTGGTGATGTACTCGTTGGTTGGATCGTCGGAGGATCTTTGGGCTATGGATTTTATAAGCTGCAGCAATATTTAATTCTTAGATTTAACTAATCATCAGCAGTCACTGTAGATTTCTGGAATACATGCGGTGCATAGGTGTAGTCTAAATGGTCATATCGTTTTTTAAGGCTAGATAATCGGTCCTTGAAATCTAGCCAATCCTTTTGTGGTTTAGATGTCCATAACACTTCAGAAAGTGCTGTAAGGCGCGGTAATACCATATATTCAACATGCTCAGGTGTTAGGATGTATTCTGTCCAAACGTTCCCTTGAGCGCCTAAAATATATTTATGTTGTTCTTCTGCTAACTCCTCAGGTATGGGATCGTAGTTGTATACTTTTTCAACGGAAGTATATCCACCTATGGCCAATGGTTCGTCTTTCTGGAAGTCTTTATCCACCTGATAATGGTCAAAATAACAATGTGAACCGGGTGTCATGATTACATTGTGTTTTTGATTTGCAGCATCAATTCCTCCCTGAGTTCCACGCCATGACATTACGGTTGCATTTGGTGCTAAACCACCCTCAAGAATTTCATCCCATCCAATGATGTTGCGCCCTTTACTATTTAGAAATTTTTCGATGCGCTGAATGAAGTAGCTCTGTAATTCATGAGCGTCTTTGAGGTCCTCTCTTTTCATGACTTCCTGAGCCAATGCGCTCTCATTCCATTCTTTTTTTGGTGCTTCATCCCCACCTATATGTATGAGCTTGCTCGGGAATAATCCAATAACTTCTGTGAGAACATCTTCTAAAAATGAGAATGTTTCTTCTGAAGGAGCATAAATAGCGTCATACACGCCCCAACGGGTTCCTACTTCATGAAGGGTACTGGTGTTTCCTAGGGAAGGATAGGCAGCAATAGCGGCCAGAGAATGGCCCGGTAATTCTATTTCTGGAATAATAGTAATATGTCTTTGAGTAGCATAGGCAACCACTTCCTTGATTTCTTCCTGCGTGTAAAAGCCGCCATAAGGCGTGTTGTCACCAATAAAAGGACTAAAGTTTTTTTCAAGAATGGTTTCCTTTCTTTGAGACCCTATGCGCGTCAGTTTTGGATATTTTTTAATTTCGATACGCCAACCTTGGTCTTCTGTGAGGTGCCAATGAAAGGTGTTCATTTTATGCAAGGACAGAATGTCAATGTACTTCTTTATAAAGGGGACAGGGAAAAAGTGCCTGCCCACATCGAGATGCATTCCGCGGTATGAAAAAGCGGGTTGATCTTTTATTTGCACACAAGGAATGGTATACGCATTATCAATAGTATCGTCAGACGAAGCTGTTATTGGAATGAGTTGCCTAAGTGTTTGAATGCCATGAAATACTCCTTGTGCTGTTTTTCCCTCTATATGTATCGCATCGTAACCAACGACAACCGAATAGCTTTCCTCGCCCTCCATCGTCGATTTTAAGGATATATAAATATTCTTAGAAGTATTGCTTGCAGTCCCGTCTGAAATCAATCGTGCACTTTTACCCGTATTCATTTTAAGAATGTCTTTTAAAAAAGCCATCTCATTACTGAGTGATGCATTGCCATGAATACTGAGGTCGTTGTCAATTAAGAACCGACCGTCCTCCATAGTTAACTCCAATGGTTTCGGGATTACTGGATAATCGGCAGGACTATTTTTATGTTCTTTCAGTGCATTTGTGCAAGAAAATAAAAGGAATACAGCGCAAAAAGCGAGGAGTCTTATCATAATGATTATTTTAAAATAGGAGGTGCTTACTGATTTTCTAAAAGTATGGCTGCAGCGGCAAATGGTGAAAGTGTCCCTTCTGAAACCGCTTTTAAGGTGGCGGGTAATTTTGCTTTTACATGTTCGCTGCGATAAAAATTATCCTTCAGCGAAGATTCAATGGTTTGTAGCAGCCAGAACGTATTCTGTTCTGCGCGTTTCTTTTCAAAGAATCTTTGCGTTTTGGCAGTATCAAGATAGGCATTTATCATCGTCCATATTTCGTCGATGCCTTCATTTTCGATGGCGCTGCAGGTCGTTACTCTAGGGGCCCATCCACTTTCTTTGGGTGGGTAGAGGTGTAGCGCTTTCGCGAAAGCGGTCTTTGCAATACGTGCCGCCTTCTTATTTTCACCGTCTGCCTTATTAATGACAATAGCATCTGCCATTTCGATGATGCCGCGTTTGATGCCTTGTAGTTCATCTCCAGCACCTGCCAATTTCAATAATAAAAAGAAATCCACCATGGAATGAACGGCATGCTCGCTTTGTCCTACACCGACCGTTTCAATAATCAATGTGTCAAAACTTGCGGCTTCACATAAAATAATGGCTTCCCTCGTTTTACGCGCAACACCACCCAGAGAATCTCCAGACGCAGAGGGTCGTATAAAGGCCTTTGGGTCCTGAGACAATTCGTACATTCGAGTTTTGTCCCCTAGAATACTACCATGAGAAATGGAACTTGAAGGATCTACTGCAAGGACGGCGACCTTTTTACCTTTTTGGGTTAAAAGCGTACCCAAAGCCTCAATAAAGGTGCTTTTTCCAACACCAGGTACTCCCGTGATTCCAATGCGAATGGAAGTTTGCGTGTGCGGTAAACATATTTCTATTAATTCTTGGGCTTGTTGCTGATGTTTGGCTACGGTGCTTTCAACCAAGGTGATTCCCTGACTCAAAGCAGTGTGATTGCCTGATATAATTTTTTCCGCCAAGGCTGGAATATCCCAAGAAACCTTAGAAGTAGTTTTTTTTGCTTTCGCGAAAGCAGGATTTATTCCTTTGATGGTTTTTTTCTTATGGGTCAATGTAAGTAGTGCTTAAATCAGAACATCATTTGATAGACGTAATGTGTCTATAGCTAAGGTACAATTAATACCAAACTTGTGTCCCTTGATTTGCCGACTTACGAAATGTTTTTTATTATTTTTAATAAATAATTGGATGATTTTGCAACATCCCTCAAAAGCACTCGTATTTTACTTGAACAGCAATTAAAAACTAACCATTCTATATTTTGCTAACAACTGACATCATAGAACAATGCAAGCGCAACGACCGAAAGGCGCAGCTGCAACTGTACAATAAATACTGTGACGGTATGTACCACGTGGCTTTTCGATTTTTGAAGGACGCATTTGAGGCTGAAGAAGCCATGCACGAGGGATTTATTAATGCCTTTGCAAAGCTGCATCAGTTTACGGGTGAAGTGACTTTTGGCGCCTGGCTCAAACGTATCGTGATCAATAAAAGTCTCGATATGATTAAAGCCAAAAAAGCCACTTTAATTCCGCTTAATGAAGAGGTGATTGGCAAAGTAGATGAAGAAACGGAAGGTTGGGACATTGATGATCATGTGTCCATTGCTGAAGTTAAAAAGATCATCTCCGGGCTTCCTGAAAAGTATGAATATCCACTAACGCTGTTCTTGATAGAAGGATATGACCATCAGGAGATTTCGGAAATATTACAGATTACAGAAGTAGCCTCCAGAACCTTGGTGCACCGAGGGAAAAAGAAGTTACAAGAACTATTAAAACACTTGAATTATGGCACAGGATCTTAGAGAGATACTCAAAAATGACAAGGCAAAGCCAGCAATTCCAATGAGGGAAGGACATCAATCACGTTTTGAAGATCGCTTGAATGCGGCCTTACCAAAGGATGTGAAGTCTGATGCCTCTTCGGATAAAGGAGGTATGTATCTCTGGATGAAAATTGCAGCGGCAGTTGTTTTTGCAGGAGGAATCTTATGGTTCGTTGGGAAGGACGCTTTCGCGGAAGCAGACTCCAATCCATTAGTAGATACTGAAGTCGTAGCACCTGTTGAGGAACAAGAAGTGTTGTTGCGTAATATTTCGCCAGATTTTGCACAATTGGAAAATCGCTATTTAGCAAGTGTTAATCTTCAACTATCTCGACTTGAAATTAATGATGGAAACAAAGAGCTTGTAGATTCCTTTATGGCACAACTCGCAAAATTAGATACAGAATATAAACGACTCAATCTAGAAATTACCGAAACTGGAATCACCGATGAAATGGTGACTGCAATGATCGAAAATCTAGAATTGCGCGTAGAATTAATGCTGAAATTAAAAGCAAAGTTGAAAGAACTGAAAGCAGAAGCGGAACAAGCGGATGCGGTCCAAACAATCTAAAAAATGAAAACAATACAAATAAAATGGTTGCTATTGATCACATGTTTTGTGATGATCGGAAGTGTGCAAGCACAAGGCAAACAAGAAAAATTGAACGAACGATTTAATGTCAATAAGGATGTTACGATCGAAGTAGATACGCGTTATACGGATGTTATTTTTGAAACATGGAATAAAAATGAGGTATCCGTAGAAGCCTATGTAGAGGGCAAAGATGCCAAGGATGCCGCGAGAGATTGGGACCTCACAGTGAGCGGTAATAGTGATAATATCCGTATCGCCAGTAAGAATGGATACAGTGATGCTCAGGTATATGGCTTAGATGATTTGGACGGATTAGAAATTGATCTAGGAAGTATCATCGGTTCTTCACTGAGCGTTGTAGAACCCGTTTTGGAAGGGTTGGTAGGTCCAATCTTGGAAGGACTTTCAGGGACTCCTTTACCAAAAGAGTATTACGAAGAAATGGGGAAGATCAAATTTGATCATGAAGCATACAAGCGTGATGGGAAGGCGTACATCAAGAAATGGGAAAAGCAAATGGATCGCAGTTTTGGTCCTGACTTTGAAAATGCTATGAAGAAATGGGAAAAGGAAATGGATGAAAGATCTGATCAATGGAGCCTTAATTTAGGTGCCTTGAATGGAATTCCTCGCTGGCCATTTAATAGTGGAGGTAACATGAATTTCAATAGTGATGAATATGAGAAGGACAAGAAGGACTATGTAGCCAAACTCAATAGAAAATACGGAACAAAAGTTTCTGTGCGTGAGGTAGATGCTTGGTTAGAGGATATGGAAGAATGGGGCGATAAGTTTGGAAAAGACATGGAAGAATGGGGAGAAGACTTTGGGAAAAAAATGGAAGCCTGGGGAGAAAACTTTGGTGAGTCTATAGGAAAGGCATTTGAAAATTGGGGCGAAGGTTTTGGAAAAGATATGGAAGCCTGGGGGGAAGACTTTGGAAATAAAATGGAGAAATGGGCTGAAGAGCATGAAGGTGAAAATGGACGTGATGGTATTCATTTCGATTTTGATACAGATTCTAAAAGTAGCAACCGAAATGTAAAACGTACTATTATCGTGAAAATGCCTAAAAAGGCGGAGCTTGAATTAAACGTCCGATACGGAAAGGTGAAAATGGCGGCCGTTTATAATCCAAAAGCAAATATCTCACACGGTAGCCTAGCAGCTACCTCTATTGAAGGTGCTAACACCGCTATCGATGTTTCCTACAGCCCAGTGGCTGTAGGAATCTGGAATGGTGGTTCGTTGACTGCGAGCCATGTAAAAGATTGCAATATTGCCACAGCAGGCGATATTGCAATTACATCAAATTCTAGTGATGTCTATATCAATAATCTCAATGGTTCTGGAATGATTTCGGGGTCTTTTGGTAAACTGTCAATTCCAAATGTTAGCGATGACTTTGGAGCACTTACGATTATTTTGGAAAATAGTGATCTGGCGTTGAAACTGCCAAGCGCAGCTTTTAATTTTAGTTATAGCGGAGAGCATAATGATTTTATTCTCCCTAGACAGCTAGAAACGAAGTCTATTCAAAATGGAAAAACCCAAATGGTTAATGGCTTTCATAAGACCAGAAGTACAGGAAATGTAATTACAATTACCGCCAAATTCAGTGAGGTTGTGTTGAATTAATCCTTCAGATCGATCAAAAATGTTAATCCAAAATACTTCAATGATTGTTATTACTACTAGAAAAACAGTCACAATTCCATATCCTAACCACATTTTTTCTTGGGTTTAGGCACTCGAATCACTTCTCATGATTTTTGAACAGCGGCCGTGAGCTGCTTTTTCTTATTTACAGTTTTTAATTTTTGACAAAGATCAGCGCAGGTTGGTTGGGGGCTGTTGCGTATTTTTGATATCCTATCGCCGCAATTATGAGTACTTTTTCTTTTTCAGAATTTTTGAGTTCGCTTTCGCGAAAATTTGTCCCGATCATAGCACCTCACTACGGCGCTGAAGACTATGTCCCTTTGGATTTATCTTCAACAAATAAGGGTCTCGACGTTGCGGTCTTGCAACAACCAAATGTGCATCATCGCCAACTCCAAGAATTCCTAAAAACCAAGAATGCTAAAGTTGCTTATGGTGGTTATTTAGAACAGCGGAAACTGTACGATCGCTCCGATTATTTTACATCTGATAAGCCCGATGATCGTCGAAATATCCATTTGGGCATTGATCTGTGGTGTGAGGCGGGAACCGTTGTGTTAAGTCCGCTGCAGGCTACAGTGCATAGCCTTCAAGAGAATACTAATTTTGGCGACTACGGGCCGACCATTATTCTGGAGCATCTTGAAGAGTGCCATAGGTTCTATACACTTTATGGGCATTTGAGCCGAGAATCCTTGAGCGGATTAAGCGTAGGGCAGAAAATCTATGCAGGACAGCAAATTGCTAGTTTGGGAACGCCCGCTGTAAATGGTGATTATGCACCGCACCTACATTTTCAAATGATCGTTGATTTGCAAGGAAATATGGGTGACTATCCCGGAGTAGCGAGTCGCTCTCTGTTGGAGTTTTACAAAACGAATTGTCCAGATCCCAATCTATTACTCAAGATATATTAGTCATTCTGTTTTCTTGTCTTTGCCGTCATGCTTTCGCGAAATTGCGGCTTGAAGTAGCCTTCGTGTTGAACGTACATATTTCATTTCCTACGTCTTTCATCCTATGTCATGACTCCTGATTCTAAACAACAAATCCCAAACTTTTACATTTGGGATTTGTTGTTTATTCTATTGCTCCACTATCGTTTGAGTGCAAAGTGGCCTGTAAAGGTTCTTTGGTTTCCTTGATTCTCTCCATCGGGTTCTGTAAACTCTACTCTGAACCAATAGTCGTTAGACGGTACGGGCTGTCCATTATAGGTTCCATTCCATCCAGGTCCTTTTGGACTGAGTTGCTTGAGTAGTTTTCCATAACGATCAAAGATAAAAATCTTCGCATTGAGATTGGGTGCGCTTCCCAGTCCGA
>JBLHXM010000057.1:0-22032 GCA_047630395.1 Dokdonia sp. | reverse complement strand
TGGGATAAAACCCTTTGAGGTCTGCTTTGTTCCACTTCGCACAGCCTACAAATACAGAAGGTGGGGCGGAAATCGCTTTCGCGAAAGCGTATTTCTCAAGAACCCTCGTAGTATCAGGGTGATCAGGGGGTAGTGTAAAATCTATCTCTTCAGGGAGTACTACTTGTCCAAATTTCATGGGTAAGAATTAAGGTTATACTTGTATTCTATACAAAATTTAAATCGCTATAAATCAGTATTTTGCGATTATAGAAGTATGAAAGATACGAGTTGCAATGATTTATTTTTGTATTTTTATTTAGAGGTTGTAACATTTTGGCATCTTTCTAGTCTTATCACAGACATCTAACAACAATATAAATACATATGAAAACGATTAAATTATTAGCAGCAGTTCTATTGTTCACTTTCGCAGGAACTATGCAAGCACAAACGGCAGAAGAAATTGTTGCCAATTATTTTGAAAACACAGGAGGCCTTGACGCTTGGAACTCAATAGAGAGTATGAAAGCCACTGGAAAAGCAGGAATGGGACCGCAAGAGTTCCAGTTTACTCAATATGCAATGGCAGATGGCCGTATGGTTGTTGAAATTGAACTTCAAGGGCAGAAATTCACTCCACAAGCATTTGACGGTGAGAGTTCATGGGGAACCAATTTTCAAACCATGCAAGCAGAAGCTCAGGATGCTGAATCTTCAGCTAACTACAAAAATGAATCTAGGGATCTTATCGACACATTCTTAAACTACAAAGACAAAGGATACACTATTGAGAAAATGGAAGATGAAACGGTAGAAGGTGTAGATTGTTTTAAAGTAAAAGTGAACAAAAAACCTTCATTGGATGAAGGTAAAGAAGTTGATAATTTTGCTGTTTTCTTTTTCGATAAGGAGAACTTTGTTCCTATCATGAGTGAGACTACTGTAAATACAGGTCCACAAAAAGGGATCAAAACACAAACATTATACAGTGATTATACGGAAGTTGGATCTATCTACTTCGCTTTTAGTATCACATCAAAATTTAATGGTCAAGTGGGACAAACGTTGAAAATTGAAAATATGGAGATCAACCCTGAGTTGGACGAGGCTATTTTCAAAATGCCTGTAAAAGAGTAAAACAATATATTTAAAAAAAATCCCCATCCACAATGGGGATTTTTTTTACCCCAGTTTATAACCAATCACTAAACTATTTTAATATGAAAAAAGGACATTTCTTGCTTATATGCTGTCTTGCTGTTTTCAGTATACAGACCCAAGCTCAAGAGGTGACTCTTAAAGGCAAACAGCTTTTTGGAGACATCACTGCTAGACAGATTGGACCTGCTCTTATGAGTGGCCGTATCATTGATATGGAAACGCACCCAACCAATGCGCAAATTATCTATACAGGTACCGCAGGCGGTGGAGTTTGGAGGTCAAATAATGGCGGCGCAAGCTATACTCCAATTTTTGATGACCATATGCAATCTATTGGACAGGTTGCCGTAGATCCTAATGATCCTGATAATACGATCTGGGTAGGTACTGGAGAAATCTGGACACGTAACTCAGTATCTATAGGTAACGGCTTATACCGTACAAAAGATGGCGGAACAAGTTGGGATAAGATGGGCTTTGAAAATAGTGAACGTATTTCTGGAATAGAAATACACCCCACAGATGCAAATACAGTTTACATAGGTGTACTTGGACAATTATGGTCTGATAGTGAAGATCGCGGGGTATATAAAACTATAAATGGTGGTAAGACCTGGAATAAAATATTATATGTAGACAATACTACAGGAGTTTCTGATCTAATTATGGATCCAGAAAACCCTAATGTATTGTATGCTTCCATGTGGGAACATAGACGTACCGCTTGGAACTTTAGTTCTGGCGGAGAAAAAAGTGGATTGTATAAATCGACAGATGCTGGTGCTACTTGGAATAAGATACATACTGGTTTTCCTGAAGGACAACTAGGACGTATTGGTGTTGCCGTGTCTGCATCGAACCCTAACCGTGTATACGCTGTTATTGAATCAGAGAAAAGTGAAGACAAAGGACTTTATCGCTCTGATGACGGCGGTGCAAACTGGGAACAAACAAATAATGACTTTGCGTTGACAGTACGCCCATTTTACTTTTCGCGTATCGTAGTAGATCCAAAGAATCCAGACGTAGTTGTAAAAGGAGGACTCAGCGGTTCGATTTCTAGAGATGGGGGTAAGACGTTTAGACCTTTAGGGAATATGCACTCTGATATTCACGATATCATTTTTGATATCAACAATTCAAGAGCAATGCACATTGGTACTGATGGTGGTGTATATCGTACTTGGGATGGAGGAACGAGCATGGAAATTGTAAACAATCTTCCATTATCGCAATTCTATCATATTAGCGTTGATAATGCAGAACCGTATCGTATTTATGGTGGACTTCAAGACAACGGCTCTTGGTATGGACCTTCTTCTTCTCCTGGTGGAATAGAGGCTCGTGATTGGGTACGTGTAGGTGTTGGTGATGGTTTTCGTGTTTTGAAACACCCGACTAAGGAAGTTTTATACTCGGAAATGCAAGGTGCTGAGAATGTGTGGCGCTACGATATGGAGCGTAATTACACGAAAAACGTAAAACCATTAGCCGTAAAAGGCTATAATGATTTGCGTTTTAACTGGAACGCCCCTATGGCGATCAGTGATAGCCAACCCAACCGTTTCTATATGGGGAGTCAATACCTACATGTAAGTGAAGACATGGGAGATACTTGGAACATTATTTCTCCAGATTTAACGACAAATGATCCCATAAAACAAGATAAAGACTCTGGTGGATTATCTGCTGATAACTCAGGAGCAGAAACGCATACTACAATCTTTACAATTGCAGAATCACCTTTAGATCAGAAAGTGATTTGGGTAGGTACCGATGACGGTAACGTACAGGTCACTAGAGATGGTGGAACCAACTGGAGCAACGTAGTTACCAATATACCTGATCTTCCTGCCAATACGTGGGTTTATCATATTGAAGCGAGTGTGCATGGAGCTGGAACAGCCTATGCTGTTTTTGAAGGTCACGCACGTGGAGACATGAAAGCGTACGTATACAAAACAACAGATTACGGTCAGAGTTGGAAGAGTATCGTAACCGATGACATTCAAAGTTTTGCACGGAATATCCAAGAGGATTATGTGAATGAAAATCTATTATTCTTAGGAACAGAATATGGGTTATATATTACCGTTGATGGTGGTGCAAATTGGTCACATTTTACAAACAACTTCCCTCCTACAGCCGTTCACTTTTTAGACCTTCAAAAGCGTACGAATGATTTAGTCGCTGGAACGCATGGTCGTGGAGTTATCATTGTAGATGACATAAGTGTCCTAAGGAATATTACTCCAGAGGTGTTGACTAAGAAGGTACATTTCTTCGACACAAAACCAGGTATTCTTACAGAAGAAGGTGGTTTTGGTGGCGGAAGCTCAGAATTACAATTTGTTGGTGGAAATCCAGGAACATCTTTAAACCTGAAGTACTATTTACAGAAGCGGCATACGTTTGGAAAAATGACTTTAGACATCATGGATATGGAAGACAATCTTATTACATCCTTAGGTGCTGGCAAATCAAAAGGTATAAACATAGTTTCTTGGAACTATACAGCTAAACCACCCAAACAAGCTAAAGGAAAGACCATTTCTAGAGGAGGTTTTACACCTGTACGCGTAACTGCGGGTACCTATAAAGCAGTCCTTAAAAAAGGAAAAGAAAGCTATGAGACTACTTTTGAAGTGAAGAACGACCCTAAGTCTTTGATTACTTCGGGGGAACGTACGGCACAGCACAAAACTACTATGGAGCTATATAACCTCCAAGAAGACTTGGCGTATATGGTATATCAAATTGACGAAATCAACAATAAAGCGCAATCGATTATCCGTACGGATAAAAAAGGAAAGAAGGTTGCACAACCACTTTTTGATGCGCTTGATGCGCTTAAAAATACGTTAGTTGTAACCACTGGGGATAATTATGTAGGAACTGCTCCTCCTCAATTACGTGAGAAGTTAGGCGATATATATAGTGACGTGGCTTCAAATTTTGAAGCGCCTAGCGCTGCGCAGTTGGAAAATATTAATTTGATGAAAGAGCGCCTTTCTAAGGCTATCGTTTCTTTTGAAAAAATCCAAAGCAAGCGTCTTGGGAAATTTGAAAAATTCCTAACAAAAGTGGGAATGGGACCAATTACTTTCCAGAATCGTAAAGAATTTGTAGACAAAAAAGAGTAGATTATTCTATTCATTGATACCAAAGCCCTCCCCAAGTATGGAGGGCTTTTTTTAGTACTCAAAACAGCTGTTTATAAGTGGTTAATATCTCCTTGAATGCTTTCGCGAAAGCGTGCCTAGCTATGCGTACATTTAAGAAACACCATAAACTATGAATGACAGGCCGAATGATATCAAGCGTATCAGACCAGAAATTCCAAGTGCGCGCGTCTATGAAAACATGAGCGCCGAGGAACGTTTTCAAAATGCAACCTTACGTCCGATAGCCAAACTTCAAAACCCATTATTGCTAGAAGTTTTTAGAAACTACATCGCCAAGCACAAATATGTTTTCTACGATTTGTCTACCGAAAAGCGAATGGATTATATGGAGAATGCAATTCACAAAGACATGAAATTCCGAAATTCATTGAAAGGAATTATAATTGGGCAGTTTACTGTGGAAGAATATCAACGCTATACTCTCAATTCTTCTGCGCTAAACAAACGTATGATGAATATTGTGAAGGAGCGATTTATAAGTCAGATCCAGCTTTTTGAACGTCCCGAATCCTTGATAAAAGTCATTTAGATGCAAATCCCAACTGAAGTACCAAAACCACAGAATAACACCCCGATAGATTTGAGTTCGCCTTTTGACGTCATCATTTTTATTGTAGCTCCTATTCTTTTGGTAGGCTTTTATTTCTACATTCGGAGAAAGCAACGGTCTAAGCGTAAAAAAGAAAATAATACAAAGTCTTAGAATAACGCAAGGACAACTAAACCTACAATAATACAGATAGAAAAACTCATCAGCGTTCCTATGAGCACGTATTCTGTTTGCTTTCTTGTGCCTTTAGAATCACTAAAACGGAGAATAGATTTTGCCCCTATCAAAAAACCGATGGCGGAGAAATTTCCCGTTATAATAAAAGTAAAGACTAGGACACGTTCAAATATCCCAATGTAACGCCCCGCATTCTTAAGACTCTTATCCTTGTTATTTTTTGAAATTTCTTTATTCCAACGCCCTGTCGCCTTCCCTATTATAAAACCAACAGGAAAAATGACGATGACATATCCTGCAAGTATCGCCATGAATTTGGTAGTATTCATAAGTGCAGCTATATAGGAGCCTAATTGCGAAAATCCATTGATGAGGTACAACCATACAACGAGAAGTACCGCTAGATGCAAGGCTTGATCTATTAAGAAATAGCGTAGATTATCTTTGCGTTTCTTCAATTTCCAGATATCAATACAAAGGTGAGTTATAGCGATTATAGGAATAATCTCCCAACGCCCCCACTGTGTAGTACATACGTATGAAAGAACACCCGCGAGTAATATATGGAGGTACAAATACCACGAACCTGCGATATATTTTCGCTTATGAGCAATCATGGTATTGGATTGTAAGACAAAATCTGTGAGTAGATGCCCTAGCAATAGTTGTAGTAAAAGAAGGAGATTACTTTCCACGATGAATATATTTTGAAATTACGTGATGATATCTTGCCATTAATAGTTTTATCGAATCCCATTGAGCCACCTTTTTACGTGCATTAACTGCCGATTGACTGATCCCTATTATAGTAGCAATCTCCTGCTCGGTATGTCCCAGAATAAGATAGTACACTACCTCTGCACTGGCTCGACTCCATTTTGACATAATACTATCAAGTAATGCAAAACTAGTCGCAAACTCTCCATTAATTTCTGCATCTGCTGTGGTAAGCGCTATTCTTTTGTGTTCGTCCTTCATGGCATCCAAAGCCGTTCCCGAAAATTGAAACGCTTCCCCATTAGACTCGAGCAAGGATGCTCTAGTGAGGTTGATGCTCCCAATACCTATCGAAATCCGAACATCTGGCAAGTCCTTTACACCATCTAAAGCCAAACTATTGATGGCAGTGCGAACTCGCAGTACGGTTAATAAAGCATCTTCAGGGTGCGCAATGGAACCTTGAAAACTATCTCCACGAAAGACTTTAAATGAAGCACCGCTCAATGTAGCCAATTCCTCGTGTAAGAGGTCTAGTATTTGAGACAGCGCTGCAGGTGTATATCCCCTGGACTGTACTAAATCGCCTGAAATTATTACTTTCATATCCCAAATATACTAAATAAAACAAGTCTGAGGACTTATAATCAACAAAAACAAGTCTATAGACTTATAATTGCACAATATAAGCCTGCAGACTTATATTTAATCGATTAAAGAAACACCATTGAGATCTGTTGTGAGTACATCGCTCATATAATTGAAAAATGGGCGTAATAGCGCATAGTGCACAAGTACCTTTTTGGAAAAATCGGGTGCTAATACTTCTTTATCGGTAAACTTTTTAGTGACAACGAAATTTTTTAATCGGATCAAATCGATATTAGGATCTTCCTTGCTGAAACCTTTGGGGGCCGTTTTTACCGGATTCCAAGCGTCAAATACTCCTCCATACGCTTTCGCGAAAGCGGGCTCCGCCAAAATCTCCCGTATCTCACTAGCATCCATCTGAAATTCTGTTCGAATGCGTTTTAAGTCTTTGGGTTCCGGATTAAAAAACCCTCCAGCAACCACAGCGTTCCCTCCAGGTTCAATACGTAAATAATAACCTCCACGACGATGAGCTCCTACCCTACTAAAACTGACACTTCGATGTACATTGTAAGGCGTTTTATTCTTACTAAATCGGATATCCCGATTGATCCTAAACACCTTAAGTTTTTCAATCTCATCATCGATCTCTAACCCTTCCAATATATCATTATACACAGCTTTTAAAGCCTTCTCACTGGACAGATAGGTTTTCTTATGCTCCGTCATCCAATCTCTGTGGTTGTTTTCTTTGAGTGCAAGCAGGAAATCTAATGACGTTTTGGGTATACGATTCATCGTGTATTATTTTTAGTCTTTAAAGATACGAGTTGCGTTTAAATTTCTACATGCTGTAACAGCAATCCGCTAGCCTGTGCAATACGTTCTAACTTCATAGGTTTAGTACCGTCCAGGCTTTCTGTAAACTGTTCTATACTCATCTTGCCTTGCCCAACATCAAAGAGTGCGCCCATCATTAAACGTATTTGATGTCGTTTAAAACCTTTTCCGCGTACGCGAAATACATAGCTCTCGGCTGGAAAGAAATTCGCAGTGTACAGATCATTCATTACTATTTCCGCACAGTCGATGGTGCCTACCGTTTGAGTTTCAGGGTTGTGCTTATAGGCATAATTCCTAAAATCATGAGTTCCTTCAAATAGTTTAGCCACCTCCTGCATTACCTCCAAATTCAAGCCCCCTACAATGGAAGTCATATAGGGGGCTGCAAACGGATGATTCTTAGATCCATAAGAGAACAAATAGATATATTCCTTCTTTATGGGCGCTTCGATCACATTAAAGGATTTATCGACCTCCGTAATCTCCAGACACCGAATATCTTGTGGAAGATTCTCATTGAGTAGTTCTAGAAAATCATCTCCAGGCAATGGTGCGTCCTCCAAGAATAATTCAACATAGGCCATATTGGCTGAAACCTTTGCATCTGTACGACCAGCGGCCAACAACTTAAAGTTCTTTCGGTCTAAAACATAGGAAAATGTACGTTCCATCATACGCTCAACTGTAAGTACATCTGGTTGTTTTTGCCAACCGTGATAGCGAAAGCCGAGGTATTGAATTTTGAGAAGATAATAGAAGCGTTTTTCAAACATATGCCAAAGTTACATCTTAATTCAGAAAACCATTTTTAGAATCTACATTAAAAAAATCCATACATTGTATGTCAACAACCTTTAAAACCGACTACAATGACAACAACAAACAAACCAAACACTTGGTTCTGGGTAATTGCCGTGATTGCATTGCTATGGAATTTAGTGGGCTTATTTAATTTTCTAGCGGCAACGTTTATGAAAGATGCACTGGCGGAAACATCTACACCAGAGGAATTGGAACTCATGAATGCCCTACCTTCTTGGTATTTTATTTTCTTCGGAATAGCAACCATTGTTGGTTTTCTCGCTTGTATTACCATGTTAATGCGTAAAAAGAGTACGGTTTTATTATTCCTAATTTCTCTAATAGCAGTCCTCGTTACCGAAGCCTATTGGCTCTTAGGAACAGACCTGCTGGAAGTTATGGGATCTATAGCTGCGGTCTTACCTATAGTAGTCATCATTATTTCCATATTATTATACGTATACAACAAAGGCTTAAGGCAAAAAGAAATACTTCAGTAGTACTCGTTAACTTTTATATAAAGGCTGACTTGCTTAAGTGCGGGTCAGCCTTTATTTTTACACTTATGTTAGATTTTGAAGGTTTTATGCAGACGCACCCCTTATGGACTGGGGATTCTTTTGGACTGCGCCAATTTAAAATGCCTTTGACAGACCTATCAACATTGAAACCAGATCCAATTCCAGAAAATTTGCGTCTGGGCCATCGTGTAGAGCATGTATTTGCCCAACTTATCACCCACTCTGATCAATACGAGATCATTGCTCACAATCTACAGATCCAAAAAGAGAAGATTACCTTGGGAGAATTGGACTTTATACTTCGTGATGCTACATCTAGGGAACTACTACATGTAGAGTTGAGCTATAAGTTCTACATTCTTGACCCAACACTGGAAACCCCTATTCAAAGAGCTATGGGGCCCAATCGTAAAGATCAGTTTTTTGCAAAAATGGAAAAGACCCGTGATAAGCAACTCCCCATTGTTTTTACTCCAAACGGCCGGTTGGCCTTACAAAAGCTATGCATAGAGCCCGAAGAGCTTCTTCAGCAATGTTGCTTTTTAGGACAACTATTTGTCCCTTATCACCATGAATACAAAGACTTTCATCCATTCCCCAAGACAGCTGTCGTCGGGTATTGGCTGGGGTTATCCGCATTTTCAATGGATGACTTTGCCTCGCAATCCTATTATATGCCCACAAAAGGCGAATGGCTGCATATACCACACTCAAATGTCAAATGGCAGACCCATGTGGAAATTCTTGCTCAAATTATAGAGCTACACGCTCAAGAACGAGCACCCATGGTTTGGATACGAACAACGAGCGGATCCTTCCAAAAATGCTTTGTTGTCTGGTGGGCATAATTAGGGACACATATGTAACCTCAAAATTTTCAACACAAAAAGGTGCAGCAATCGTTAAATTTAAGTGATAGCAACAAAGTATTTGGAACACGGCAAAGTTTTGAACCTAGATTAAGTTTGTTTTTTCAAGAAGTAGTATTTTCAAGCATAAATTGCGCTGCTCTTGAAAACATACCCATTTGATCCTTCCATAAAACATCACCTTCTTATTGCTTTAGGACTGGCTACTTGGATTTTTGTATTTCTTTTTTTTACCGAACCCTTGGATGTCAATGAATTTAGTGATCAAGAAAAACTCATATACCTACCACTCTATGGTTTGTTAGGCGCACTCTGTTATTTGGTGAGCCTACCCATACAATATGTGATGTTTCGAAAGAAACAACAGTGGACCTTGCAAAGTGAAATAGTATTCAGTCTGGCCTTTATGATCATCACTTTTGTCGTTGCAAGATCGTTTTATCTCTATGTGATTGTCGCCGGACAGAACAACCCGTATACGTTGGGCTACTATACTACTTCTATTTTCCTTCCGGCCATAGTAACTATATTTCCTATTGTCTGTATGGGGCGTTGGGCTTTTGGAAAATACAAAGACAAAAAACTCGAAGATCAAAAAATTGAAATTTTAGGGGTAGGGAATTATGAGAGTTTGCGCCTCTTTTGGAAGGATCTTATATGTGTGCAATCTTCAGATAATTATGTAGAGGTTACCTACCAAAATTCAGGCACAATTAAAAAGCACCTGATCCGAAATAAACTCTCTGTTATTGAAACTGATTTCCCAGAATTACTTCGAACGCATCGGTCGTTTTTGGTGAACCCTTATCACTTTAGATCATGGAAAACAGAAAACAGCAAACTCTTTCTTGTTTTATCTAATGATGAATTGGCCCCAATATCAAAGACATATACCACAGCGGTAAAATCGGCTATTAATTCCGCCACAAACTAGCTTTATTTCACCCCAAAGCATTGTATTTATTGAATTTCATGATATTCCTATAGTAGTTTTGACGCAACAATTAATCACAACTATTCTTTAAAAACTATCTTATGAAATCAATGATCACACTTGCACTCACCTTATTTATTTCTCTATCTACTTTCGCGAAAGCACAAACACAGCCAGCGACCTGCGACTGCGCAAAAGACCTATTGTTTATTTCTGAAAAATTAGAAAAAACTCCTTCTTATAAGAAACAAATTACTGGCCAAAAACAAACGGATTATCAATCGACTTTAGAACGATTACTTTCAGAATCAACCGAGCCAATTTCTATTAGAGATTGCTTTCTTAAACTTCAGGAATTATCTAATAACATTAAAGACAAACACATTTCCATAGGCCAAGTAAACGAAGTATTTAACAGTGAGAACTACGAAGACCAAACCGCAATCCAAGCCTTTCGAGAAACAGAGCCCTTTAAAAATCATCCTACCACAGAGAAAAATATCACTGAAATTACTGCACAATTAACAGGGATGCCCTTCAAGGATGTAGAAGGTATTTACACCTACGCAAACAATAAAACCATTGGCGTATACAAAACTGGAGACACCACATATGAAGGGATTGTACTAAGTGCTAATGATAGCCTGTGGAACCCTGGCCAGATACTCTTAAGCATCAGCGCTATTGGTGATGATATGTATGATATTGTGTATTATGGGTATGCGTCAAGAAAACTATATATGTCTAAAGGTCAGTTACACAGGCCTGGTAATCTATTCGCCTTGCACAAGTTGGCAATAGGACTGGATTATAGCAAAGCATCAGTAGACATGGATAATTGGTACTTTGAACAAATGAGTGAGAATATTCAGTATATCCGTATGGCGACTTTTAGTAACAGTTCTAAAAACAAAAAGGCGTTCCAAGCATTTTTTGAAAAGACAAAGGACAACTTAGCTGCAGAGAATATCATTATTGACCTGCGTTCAAACGGTGGAGGAAATAAAAAATACAGTGATCCATTTATCAAATACTTAAAAAAGAGCAAAGCTCAGATCTATGTGATCACCAATATAGGTACAGGAAGTAATAGTGAACAGTTTACGGTGAAACTAAAAAATCAAGTCAATGCAACACAAGTAGGCGAGCGCACTAATGGAACGATAGCTTATGGTCGCAATTATGGAAATAGTTACACGACTCCATCTGGGATCTATAGCATCTTACCTACAGATATGAATTTTCACAACCGTTACTTTGAGTATGAGTATGTAGGTGTGCAACCAGAGATACAATTAGATAACAATAGTGATTGGCTTGAGCAATTAAAGGCCATAATAGGCTCTAAAAACTTGTAAGAATCAACAAAAAACTATGTTTGTTGTCTGCATATGAGATAACCACCTGCAAGTGTGTACATAGATCTAAAGCCGACTATAACTAGTCGGCTTTATTGTTTCTATATTACTTGTGACGTGCCATCAAGGTGCGCTCAACGTCGCGAAGATGAAATCCTTTTGCCTGTAACAATATCATGGTGTGAAAAAGTAAATCGGCGCTTTCGTTTAGGAAAAGGTGATCATTTTGATCTTTGGCTTCGATGACTACTTCCACAGCCTCCTCTCCTACTTTCTGCGCTACCTTATTGATTCCACTTCTAAACAAGGAAGCCACATAAGAATCTGCGGTCTCTTTATTATTCCAACGGTCTTCAATAATGTTTTCTAAATGAGACAAAAATCCAAAATTAGTGCTGTTTTTCAAGCCCCAACAGGTATCGGTTCCTTTGTGACATGTCGGACCTTCAGGATGCACTTGAATCAACAAAGCGTCATCATCACAATCATTAGTGATATCTACGAGGTGCAAATAATTGTGTGTTTCTTCTCCTTTCGTCCAAAGACGCTTTTTAGAGCGGCTATAAAAGGTGACCTTCTTTGAACTGATGGTCTGTTGATAAGCAGCTTCATTCATAAAACCGAGCATCAAAACGTTTTTGGTGCGTGCATCCTGAATGATAGCCGGTACGAGGTTATTTGGGTATTTTTCAAAATTAATTTTCATGAGCAATTGTTTTCTATTCTATAATGAATAGCAGTGGTTATTATATTCTAACAGCGATTCCTTGATCGCTTAATTGTTTTTTGAGTGTTGGTATTTCAATTTCTTTAAAGTGAAATACACTAGCCGCTAAGGCCGCATCTGCCTTTCCATGCGTAAACGCATCAGCAAAATGTTGCATATTACCCGCTCCTCCACTCGCTATAATCGGAATATTGAGTTCGGTAGATAATCGTGCAAGGGCTTCATTGGCAAAACCATCCTTAGTCCCGTCATTGTCCATGGATGTAAATAGGATTTCTCCAGCACCACGATCTGCAACTTCTTTGGCCCAATCAAAGAGATTAAGCGTTGTAGGTACTTTTCCGCCTACCAGATGAACGATCCAGTCGCCATTGATATGTTTAGCGTCTATGGCCACAACGATGCATTGAGAGCCGAATTTTGCCGCCAATTCGTTAATCAGCGCTGGTCTTTTGACAGCACTAGAATTTATGGATACTTTGTCGGCTCCATTTTGAAGCAAGACATCTACATCTTCTACCGAAGAGATTCCTCCCCCAACCGTGAAAGGTATATTTACCTGTGAAGCAACGCGCAACACAAGATCAGAAAGCGTTTTTCTGCGTTCTTCTGTTGCCGAAATATCTAGAAACACCAATTCATCAGCGCCCGTCTCACTATAGACCTTTGCAAGCTCCACTGGGTCCCCAGCGTCTCTTAAATTAATGAAGTTAGTGCCCTTTACGGTTCTTCCGTTTTTGATATCTAGGCAGGGTATTATTCTTTTTGTAATCATATTCAGTACCCGCGTAAGGGCTTATCTTTATTAATTTTTATAAGACACCACAATATCTCCGCATGAAACGTGTGAAGTAGCTCTTTTGAAAAAAATCGAATTATACTCAAGAAGTTTACTCCAAATTCCATTATGCTTTTCGTATAATGCGGTGAATTGCGTCCCTTTACATCGCCGTTCCTTTGAAATCGTAATTCTTGCATATTTTCTGTTTTTCGAAAAAATCGGGTGTGAAACAGAAAAATATATTTTTTCTTCTATACTTACTATTTCATCCTCATTCCAGGCTTTTTCTACTTCTTTCCAAATCCTTTCTTTACTCCAAAACCATTTTTTCTTAACATAAAGAGTATGTGGCTTTCCATTTTTATTTAGCTTCTCAAGCTTAGACTCATTAATACGGTACTTTACAAAAAATACATCTTTTATTAATTTAGGATGGTCTTGATTTAGTTCTTTTGCAATAAATCTTGAATTTTTAATTAGATAATTGCTCCAATTAATTTTTACATTATTCTCTAAACCTATTAAATTGAAAGGAAATTGATTATCTCTTCTATACAATTCAAATTTCTGATAGTTTTGGGGATTTTCGTACACTTTAACATTTGATATCCCTTTTTCCTGCAAATAGAAGAGCTTATGGTTTTCTGGGGCTTCAAGTCGTAAAATTTGATTAATAAAATCTTCAACCTCAGCTTTTTGTCCAAAACAGAGGTTACACACTAAAAGAAAAAAAATCAATTTTGACTGATTCATTATTATTCGTTTATGTTCAAAGCTAATCCGTTTTTTATTTGATATAAAGCAAAAATGAGTAAACAGTATATTTCAATGAGTAAACTATTTAATTATTTAGTTCATTCAAATCTGTTCCATCATAAAACCCAAGCGATGTATTAGTCAGTTGTTTTACCCAAAAAGCAATTTGGCCCGTGTGATAACTATAATGCTCCACTACGTGTAAGACACAACCCATTCCTGAAAAACTAAAACCCTGTACACTTCGCTTTTTAAGAAGCTGTTCTTCGGTCGCATTTTCAATTGTATTTTTCACACGATCTACAGTTTCATGCAGCTTGTTTAATAATTCAGATTGAGAAAAACCCTCTGACGTGGCAAATTCAACCTCCCGAACTCTAGTATCTGCCTCTTCTCCTAGACTAGCGATCACATATTGTGTCATATTACCACAGAGGTGAAGTATTTGATTACCTATACTATTACTAACTCCATTGGGCCGTTGCCAAATCTGTCCTTCTGCAGGTTCAGGGTGACAATGTGTTTCCAATTTTGCAATAGCGATCTCAATCATACGCGTATTCTCATCGATACGGTAGCCTGCATTTTCTTTAAAATCTGTGATCCAATTCATTGTTCATTTCTTATAATCATTGGTTGTTTCGATACATTTCAAGTTCTTTGAAATACTCAACCACCTATGATGTTTTTTCATATCGGTAGTTTCGATACATTTCAAGTGCCTTGAAATACTCAACCACCTATGATGTTTTATTCGAGTTCCTTAAAACAGGCAACCACCTATGACGTTTTATTCAAGTGACTTGCATTACTCAACCGCCTATGATATATGTTTCTAATTGCTTCAAGGTAATTCTATTTTCATAAATCGCTTTGCCTATTATTGTCCCTTCACAACCCAGTGCAGCGAGTTCTGGGAGTTCGTCAAAGGTAGAAATACCACCAGAAGCTATGAGTTTTATAGCCTTGGCTTCTTTTAATATCTCTTCATACAAATCAAAACTAGGTCCTTCTAACATCCCGTCTTTACTGATGTCGGTGCAAATTACGTACTCGACTCCTTCCATCTGATATTGCTTTATAAAAGCAACAACATCATCATCGCTTTCTTCCAGCCAACCTGAGATAGCAATCTTCCGGTGAAGTGCATCGGCGCCTAGAATGATCTTATCACTGCCATATACAGTGAGCCAACGTTTAAAAGTCTCTGGATCTTTCACAGCAATACTACCACCGGTGATCTGGCTAGCGCCACTTTCAAAAGCAATATGCAAGTCGGCATCGGTTTTCAATCCGCCGCCAAAATCAATCTTCAAGCTTGTCTTAGACGCAATTTGCTCTAATATTTTATGATTGACAATATGCTTGCTTTTAGCACCGTCCAAATCTACCAAGTGTACATGCTCGATACCGTGTGCTTCAAAGTTTTTAGCTACTTCAAGCGGGTGCTCATTGTATATCTTCTTGGTATCATAGTCACCTTTACTTAGGCGTACGCATTTACCATCTATAATATCTATTGCGGGTATTATCCTCATAATTCTAAAAAGTTCTTTAAAATTTGCGCCCCTACACTACTACTCTTTTCAGGGTGAAATTGGGTTCCATAAAAGTTTGCTTTCGCGAAAGCGGCACTGTACTCCACACCGTAGTTAGTAATTGCTATCGTTTCTGAAGTGACAGGGGCATAAAAACTGTGCACCATATAAATAAAACTATCCCTAGGTACCTCCTTAAAAAGAGGTGATTTTAGACTATAGATTGTGTTCCATTGTATTTGAGGCACTTTTACGGGTTCGTCAAAGCGTACCACATCTGCATTAAAGATTCCAAGTCCTTCTGTATTGCCTTCTTCCGAGTGACTACACATCAATTGCATCCCAAGACAGATTCCTAAAACAGGCTGTGTGAGCATAGGTATGATCTGATCTAAACCCGTCTCTCTCAACTTGTGCATTGCAGAGCTTGCTTCCCCTACACCAGGAAAAATAACCTTATCCGCCGCACGAATTTCGGCGACATCGTTACTAAGTATCGCAGTATATCCCAATCGTTCAATAGCGAATTTGATGCTCTGGATATTCCCAGCCCCGTAGTTTATAATTACAATATTCATCTAAAGCATTCCTTTTGTAGATGGAAGAATCATTTTACTAGAATCTCGTTTGATCGCGACTTTGATCGCTTTCGCGAAAGCTTTAAAAATCGCTTCAATCTTGTGGTGTTCATTGGTGCCTTCGGCTTTGATATTTAGATTGGCTTTAGCGCCATCTGTAAAGCTTTTGAAAAAGTGATAAAACATCTCAGTAGGCATCTTACCAATCATTTCACGATTAAATTCAGCCTCCCAAACCAACCAATTACGACCACCAAAGTCAATGGTAGCTTGTGCTAAACAGTCATCCATAGGCAAACAAAAGCCATAGCGCTCAATCCCTAGTTTATTTCCAAGTGCATCCGCAAATATCTCACCCAAGGCAATGGCGGTATCTTCAATTGTATGGTGTTCATCAACGGCTAAGTCGCCTTTTACATGAATATCAAGATCCATTGCACCGTGTCGCGCCAACTGATCCAACATATGATCAAAAAAGGCAAGCCCGGTACTGATGTTTGATTTTCCAGTACCATCAAGGTTCAAAGTGATGTTGATATCTGTTTCATTGGTCTTCCGCGAAAGCGTACGTACTCTATCTTCCAATTTCAAAAAGTCATAGATCTGCTCCCAATCACTAGTTTCCAAAGCTATATCCTTATCTAATTCGCTTCGTTCTATCGTTATTTCTCCAGTTCCTAAATGCGTTTCATCATTGATAAAAATTCCTTTGGCTCCAAGATTTGTAGCCAATTGCATATCGGTGAGGCGGTCACCAATCACAAAAGATTTAGAAAGATCATACTCTTCTGAAAAATAAGCGGTTAGCAAGCCGGTTCCCGGTTTTCGTGTATTCTTGTTTTCATTAGGAAACGTTCGATCTAAGAATACTTTATCAAACACAACTCCTTCGTTTTCAAAAGATTTCATGATAAAATTGTGCACAGGCCAGAAGGTCTCTTCTGGAAACACATCGGTTCCTAGACCATCCTGATTGGTAATCATGACCAATTCGTAATCCAATTCTTGAGCGATCTTTCCTAACCATGTAAAGGCTTTAGGATAAAAAATCATTTTCTCAAAAGCATCGATCTGCTCATCGGCAGTTTCTTTAATGATCGTACCATCACGGTCGATGAATAAAACTTTTTTTGCCATTATACTAGTGTTTGTAATACATTTATTAATGTTTTGTTTTCATGAATGGTACCTACGGTAAGTCGAAGGGTGTTCGCGCAAAGCGGCTGCGTACTTCGATTGCGCACTACAATTCCTGCAGTGAGAAGTTGGTTATAGCGCTGGGTTGCATCATCCACTTTAATCAATAAAAAATTAGCATCAGAAGGATATATTTCAACAATAAAAGATACTTGAAGTAACGCTTTAAGCAATTCCTCTCGACTATTGATAATACTAGTGATTTCAGAGATCACCCCTTCGATATATTGCATTCTATCAAAGGCCTTTGCCTGCGTCAATCCATTTACATTATAAGGTGGTTTGATCTTGTTGAGAATCTGTACAACGTCGTTAGAAGCAAAACACATTCCTAACCGAATACCAGCCATACCATATGCTTTCGAAAGTGTTTGTGTAACCAACAAATTTGGAAATTCGGAAAGACGGGTGGCCCATGATGGTGCTTGTGCAAAATCTATATATGCCTCGTCAATGAC
Source organism: Dokdonia sp. (assembly GCA_047630395.1). GTDB lineage: Bacteria > Bacteroidota > Bacteroidia > Flavobacteriales > Flavobacteriaceae > Dokdonia. The sequence goes on along the minus strand of JBLHXM010000057.1, from coordinate 4,308 downwards.
AACTAAGCCAGCAAAACCATTGAGTATCTCTTCAATTTTTAAAGGTTCAATGAGATTGCCTGTGGGATTATTAGGAGAACAAAGGAAAATAAGCTTTGTCCTAGCATCTACTCGCTTTAAGATCTCAACCACATCAGGTTGGAAATCTGCGTTTAATAACACCTCCCTATTTTCAATATCATTGGTTTCCGACAGCACTTTATACATTCCATAGGTAGGCGGCAAACTAATCACGTTATCTTTTCCGGGATTACAAAAAGCTCTAAAAATCAAATCTAACACCTCGTCACTCCCATTACCTAGTAGGATCTGCGAAGTTCTCAAACCCTTTTGAGTGGCGATTAAAGATTTCAAAGTTCCTTGTTGTGGATCTGGATAGCGATTGACTCCGTTTTCAAAAGGATTTTCATTGGCATCAAGAAAAATCATTTCTTGATCAAATTTGGTAAATTCATCCCGCGCCGAACTATACGGCTTCATGGCCGCTACATTAGTGCGTATTAGGGAATCTATATTAAATTTTTTATTCATCGTGCTGCCCGTACCGACGGGTATTCTTTTAGTTGTTTTCTAGCTCATTTAGACGTAAGGTCACCGCATTTCTGTGTCCATCAAGACCTTCTGCTGTGGCCATGGTTTCTATTGCCGTTCCTATATTTTGAATGCCAATTTTGGAAATCTTTTGAAACGTCATACTTTTCATAAAACTATCGAGATTCACACCGCTATACTGTTTTGCATACCCGTTGGTTGGTAAGGTGTGATTTGTTCCAGAAGCATAGTCTCCTGCGCTCTCCGGAGTATAATTTCCAATAAAAACCGAACCTGCATTGATAATTCCATCAACAAAAAAGTCTTCATCTTTCATACAAATGATAAAATGCTCAGGACCATACTCATTGATAAGGGATAGTGCCTCTTCATTTGTATCTATGTAAATAAGCTTGCTATTTTCGATGGCTTTGGCTGCGATATGCTTTCGCGAAAGCGCATTCAGTTGTAATTGCACTTGGGTTGACACCTCCTTAATTAAGGTTTTGGAAGTACTCACCAAAATCACCTGACTATCCGCACCATGCTCTGCTTGACTCAATAAATCGGAGGCTACAAAAGCTGCATTTGCGCTATCGTCTGCCACGATTAAGAGCTCTGAAGGACCGGCGGGCATATCAATGGCAACGCCGTACTTGGTTGCTATTTGTTTGGCAACAGTTACAAATTGATTCCCAGGGCCAAATATTTTATACACCTGAGGAATGGTTTTGGTGCCAAAGGTCATCGCAGCAATCGCCTGAATACCCCCAACTTTGTAAATTGTTTTGATGCCACACAATTGGGCTGTGTAAAGGATCGCTGGATGTACAGAGCCATCTTTTGCTGGCGGAGTACACAAGATTATTTCTTGACAACCAGCTATTTGCGCAGGGATAGCCAACATCAAAATGGTCGAAAACAAAGGAGCGGTTCCTCCTGGAATATAGAGGCCAACTTTTTGAATTGGTCTTTTTTCTTGCCAGCATTGCACGCCTTCCATGGTTTCAATGGTCATGCGCTCGGTCTTTTGAGCTTTGTGAAAACGCTCAATATTATTCTTGGCGAGGCCAATGGATTGTTTGAGATCTTCAGAAACAATAGTATTTGCTGCTGCAAGTTCTTTCGCGGAAGCGACCACAGTGTCCAGTACGACTCCATCAAAAATAGAAGTGTACTTTTCAACGGCTTGGTCACCTTTGATCTTTATTTCCTTAAAGATATCGACCACAGTCGCCTCAATATCCTCGATACTTTGCGTAGGACGTTGTAATACACTCGTCCATGTTTCCTTATTTGGATTAAAGATTGTTTGCATTAGAGTACCATTTTTTCAATTGGACAAACTAGGATACTTTCGGCTCCTGCTATTTTGAGCTCGTCAATAACGTCCCAAAACTTATTTTTATCAATTACCGAGTGTATACTGCTCCAACCTTCTGTTGCCAAAGGAAGAATGGTAGGGCTCTTCATACCTGGTAACACAGCAATTACATCTTTTATTTTTTCGTTCGGCACATTGAGTAATACGTATTTGGAACTTCTTCCTTTCAATACGGATTGGATCCGAAACTGTATTTTTTTTAAGATAGTCTCACGTTCTTTCGAAATTGTAGGAGAAACGGTAAGCACCGCTTCAGAGGTTAACATTTGTTCTACTTCTTTCAAATTATTCTTAAATAAGGTACTACCGCTCGAAACAATATCACAGATAGCATCTGCTAGTCCGATGCTTGGTGCGATTTCAACAGAGCCGTTAATAATGTGTAGTTCGGCGGTTACCCCTTTACTCTCAAGATATTTGTTTACGGTATTTGGATATGACGTAGCAATACGCTTGCCTTCAAGATCTTGAATAGTCTTGTATTGATCTCCTTTGGGGATTGCAAGAGACACCTTGCATTTTGAAAAACCAAGACGTTCCACAATAACCAAGTCTGTTCCTTTTTCTATGAGTGTATTCTCTCCAAGAATAGCAATATCTACCACACCATCTCTAAGGTATTGAGGTATATCACCGTTGCGCAGGTACAATACTTCTATAGGAAAATTACGTGAGATGGCTTTGAGTTGATCCTTTCCATTATCAATAGAAATTCCGCAATCCTTAAGGAGTTGTAGGGACTGTTCATTGAGGCGTCCAGACTTTTGAATAGCAATTCTAATTTTTTCTTTCATTTCTTTTTCAATAATGTAAGAATCGCTCAAAAACAAAAAACCCGTTTGAGCGACTCAAACGGGTTTTTAATATATGACTTAAGTACATATCAAACTACCTCGCTCAAGCGATTGGGATAGTATGATGATGATGTACAGTATTTCTTTTCATAATAGTACAAATGTATTACACGGAATTGTTAAAAACAAGTGGATAACCCAAAAATATTTATTTCTTAACTATCTAAGTTTTACTTAGATTTGGTAAAGGACTGTTTGTATAATTTTGGGGAATTATAACAACTTATGAAAGGATTTTTAGGGGCATTTTTGGCATTTTCACTTTGGGCTGTTGGTAGCATCTACTACCTTCACCTTAAGGAAGATACATCTATAATTGATACTTCAAAATTATTGAAAGAAGTCAGTACTGCTGTGGTTTCAAATCCAATTGTAGCAGTAGAAATCCCTCACAAAAGTTCTGAAAAAATAGATAGCATTGACGTTTCCATCACTATTCCAGAAACTAAAGAGATGTTAGTCGTTGTTGAAGGACGCTCTAAGACTGCTGAAGGTTCCATAAAAACAGCTCTTCCTAAAGTGCCATCGGATGCATTTGAAAATGCACAATTGCTTGCAGATGAAATAAAAAAGACGATTGCAATAAGTGATACTATTGATCTAGCTACAAATGAACCTGAACAATCATTAGATAATGAGCTCTATGTGGCAGAGGGCCCTTCCTTCTCAGCACGTATATTTTATCCTTTATACAACAATACAAATTTAGTACTCGATAAAGAGATTGTTGCCTATGCTAGCGAGCTCAAACAAGTATTAATTGATCATCCAGAAAAGAAAGTGACGATTATTGGATATACAGACAATATAGGCAATGCACAAGATAATTTTAAGATTGCTTTACGTAAGTCAAGACAAGTAAAATGGTACTTAACAGCTAGACGAGGAATTCCTCGGGCTAAAGTAACAGCCACCTCTAGAGGAGAAGAAGAACCTATTGAAAGCAACAAAAGCAAATGGGGACGTACTAAAAATAACCGAATAGAAATCATCATCGACTAAATGATGATGATATTACCTATGAACGAGAGTCAAGAAACAATTGCTATTCCTATCGCCTACTTAGAGGCGCTCTTAATGATGTTTGTAGCATTTCTGATTGGTTATATTGGGGCCACTTTATATGCCCGATTTGAAGCTAAAAGGAAGGCAGCACAAGTTGCTTTGGAAAAAGAAGAACTGCTAGCTAAAATTTCAGAACTCAAGGAAGATAACGAACGCATCCCGGAGGATCTCTTACGTAAGGATCGTATGGATCAAGAATTAGAACAAATCCAGTTTCAAAAAAGAGCATTCTCAGAACACGTACTTACCGAAAATGCAAACGCCGACAAACCTAAAATTGACTTTAAGCGTATAGGAATAGCTACTGCGACTGAGAAAAATGATCTACAAGAGATTATAGGTATTGGTCCATACACTGAAGCCAAGCTGAATGACCTAGGCATTTTTACCTTTGAACAAATTGGAAAGTTTACAGATGATGACATTGGCACGGTAACGGAGCTTATCAAGTTTTTTCCAGATCGAATTAAAAAT
>JBLHXM010000056.1:0-22339 GCA_047630395.1 Dokdonia sp. | reverse complement strand
CTTGGTGCGGACCTTGTATTGGTGAAATTCCTTTTTTAAAAAAAATAGAACATGAATTTGCCGATAGCAATATCGAGTTTGTAAGTATTTCTATAGATGAGAGCAGAGACTACGAAGCATGGCGTAAAATGGTTGGGCAAAAAGAACTCGGTGGCACCCAGCTAATGTCTGACAATGACTGGAAGTCTAAATTTGTTAAAGAATATGCTATTGAAGGCATTCCGCGCTTTATTTTATTAGATCCAGAAGGAAATATTGTAAGTTCAGATGCAGACCGTCCATCTAATAAAAAACTCGCTGAAACATTTAAAAACTTAGGTTTATAAAAACTATAAGTCCACAAACACAAAAAGCCACCTTCGAGGTGGCTTTTTGTGTTTGTGGACTTATTTGTTGACTCCTGCCTACCGCAGGCAGCTTCTCGAAATTGCGTTTAACTGTTATTCTCCCTTTCGTTCAATTATTTCACCGGGCGTTTCTCCCTTAAACATAAAGGTATACAACCACATAAGTGTGAACGATGGAACGATATCGGCATAAGGAGTTATCTCTTCTACAAAGGTGACTAATCCCGCAATTTTTCCAGCCGTCCCCTTGTACATGCGCGTCATCAGCCATGCGGCAAAAGGAGCCCATGCGATATCGGCAAAGTCGCCAATGGCTGGAATAACCCAGCTAGAGGTTAAAACACCCGCTGCGTCCATAAGCAGACCGATAATTAATAATTTGTATTTGATGGTGGGCATTCTCATAATTGTTCTTTAAATATAACAATTTTGAGTAATCAATTTGTATTCAACAAAAAATTAAGACAATTTTGAGCTAATTAATTTCAAAAATTCTGATCGGGTTTCAATCTTTTCGAACTGTCCACGGAAGCCTGAAGTCGTTGTCGTAGAATTCTGTTTTTGTACTCCGCGCATCATCATACACATGTGCGAAGCTTCAATAACAACAGCGACTCCCTTAGGTTTTAAGGTTGTGTTGATGCACTCTAAGATATTATGTGTCAAACGCTCTTGCACCTGAAGTCTTCTTGCAAATACATCTACAATACGCGGAAGTTTGCTAAGACCTACAATATGTCCATTGGGAATGTAAGCGATATGCGCTTTTCCAAAAAAGGGAAGCATATGGTGTTCACACAATGAATAAAGTTCTATGTCTTTAACAATGACCATATCATCATAATCTTCTTTAAACATAGCTCCTTTGAGAATCTCAGCAGGATCCATGTCGTAGCCAGAAGTGAGGAACTGCATAGCTTTTGCAGCACGTTCAGGAGTTTTTAATATCCCCTCACGCTCTGTGTCTTCTCCTAACTTCTCAATGATAGTCGTAAAGCTATTCTTTATTTCTTCTGTTACTTCGATATTGTATTCTTCAAATTTTTTATATGGCATAAGGTAACTAGTTAGTGGGTTCTTTCTTTTTCAAAACTTCTGAAAAGTAAGTATTTAATTTTTTAAGTTTTGGGTTAATCATAATTTGACAATAAGGTTGCGTTGTATGATTATCATAATACGTTTGGTGGGCCTCATCAGCTTCATAAAAAACTCCTAATGGCGTAACCTCTGTCACAATTTTATGATCAAAAACATGGGCGTCATCTAAGGTCTCTATATATTTTTCAGCAGACATTCGCTGCGCATCGGTACTATAAAAAATAGCCGATCGATATTGAGTCCCCCTATCGTTCCCTTGTTGATTCAAGGTAGTAGGGTCATGTGTAGCAAAAAAGATCTCTAATAACTGTAAAATATCGATTACTGTTGGATCATACGTCACCATAATTCCTTCAGCATGGCCTGTTACACCCATACAAACTTCCCTATACGCTGGATTCTTAATCCTTCCTCCAGTGTACCCAGAAGTAACCTTTTCAACACCTTTAATACGCTGAAAAACAGCCTCTATACACCAAAAGCATCCAGCTGCAAAAACAATGATTTCTCTATCTGTGGTTTTCATGATCCTTTATCAACTGCTAAATATAACTCTGTTCAATCTATTAGCCTTATTGCTTAAACACTATTGTGCTTTTTTTAACTTTTAATTAATACCAAAGGTTGGTGAGCAATTCTAGATTTGCGCTTTCAATCGCCTTTTATGACATTTAGATTCTCCATTGTAATACTCATCATACTTATTAGCATTTCTTCTATTGCACAAGAGCAAAAAACATTAGAAGCGACGCGTATTACAACTCCACCAAGGATTGATGGTTTACTAGACGACGCTGTTTGGAATAACTTACCAATCCATGGTGATTTTTTTATGGTGGAACCCAGCAATGAAGGAAACGCTTCCCAAGAGGTTCGCACAGAGGTAAAGTTTGCTTATGATGATAAGGCAGTGTATGTTGCCGCCTATCTTTATGATAACGAACCTGATCTCATAGCAAAACAATTTAGTCAACGAGATAATATTAATGTTCAGGCCGATCATTTTATGATTGCCTTAAACACCTATAACGATGGTATAAATGAAACGCGTTTTTGGGTGACTCGTGCTGGAACGATCGCCGATTCTAGAATGAGTCAGAATAATCAAGATTTTGGTTTTGACGTAGTATTTCAATGCCGTGTAAGCGCTGACGAAAAAGGGTGGTATGCAGAATTTAAAATCCCCTACAATGCGCTACGTTTTCCTGAAGTAGACGTTCAAAATTGGAGTGTCAACTTCGTCAGACGATTGGTGCGACAGAATGAATTACACTCCTGGAATCGAATCGATAATTCGGTAGGTAGGCAAACACAATACAATGCTTTAGTCAAGGGAGTTAAAGATATTAACCCTCCTGTGCGATTGACTTTTTTTCCTTTCGCGCAAAGCGTATACTCTGCAGTAGATGGAGAGAGCGCTACTAATTTTTCTGGCGGATTGGATTTGAAATATGGATTGAGTGATAGTTTTACATTAGATGCCCAATTGATTCCAGATTTTGGCCAAGTTACTTTTGATAATGTGCGTCTGAACTTAGGGCCTTTTGAACAAACCTTTGGTGAGAATAGAGCGTTCTTCACAGAAGGTATTGACCTCTTTAGTAAAGGAAGAATATTCTTCTCAAGACGCATTGGGAATGCACCTACAGGGAGTGTTGGGGCACTTTTAGAAAACGAGGAAGTCGAAGCGTATCCAGGCAAAGTCAATCTCCTTAACTCAGTCAAAATATCGGGGCGGACTAAAAACAATTTAGGTGTTGGTTTTCTTAATTCCATTGCCGAAAGTACATTTGCAAACATTCGTGATACAATTACTGGGGAAAGACGCGAAGTGGAAGTTGAACCTTTGACCAATTACAATGTTTTTGTCCTAGATCAACAGTTCAATCAAAACTCTTCTATCTCTGTTATTAATACCAACGTGACTCGAAGTGGGAGTGCCTTCAGAGATGCCAACGTTACGGCTTTAGCCTTTAATATAGCGAATAAAGAAAATAGTTATACCGCTGCAGGAAGAGCTATTGTAAGCAATGTAAGTATTCCAGGCAACCTAGTAACAGGGTTTCAGTCAGAGTTAGATCTATTTAGAACCAAAGGTAATTTTAGATACCGAGTAGGACATGATTTTGCTAACACGACCTTTGATATCAATGATCTTGGCTTGAATAATAGGAACAACTTTAATAATTTTGTAGTCGGCGCTTCCTATGAGATCTTTGAACCAACGCGGGTATTTAATAAGTATAGAATCAATTTTAGAGCGAGACATAGAAGACTTTATCAACCCAACGTACAGACAGACAATGTGGCTTCAGTAGATGTTTTTTTTGCCTTGAAAAGTAGATTTGCATTTGGTGCCGACTTCTTTGCAGGCGGAAAGCGTCGAGACTATTTTGAACCTCGCCTTGCTGGAAGGTTTGTCATTTTTGAGCCACGTATTGGCACTGGCGGTTTTGTTTCTACCGATTACCGTAAGAAACTAGCCTTGGATGTGAGGTATGGGTTTAATAAGTGGTTTGGAAATCAAGATCAAACCAATTATCGCTTGGAAGTATCACCCCGTTTTCGTTTTTCAGACAAATTCCTAGTCGTCTTTTCTTCAGAGTATTCGACGCGAATTAAGAATTTTGGGTGGGTGGATAATACAGATACCGATGTGTTTTTGGGGCTTCGCGACATCAATACCTTTGAGAACACCCTGGATTTGAACTATAATTTTGATTCATTTAAAGCCATCAACCTTAGGTTTAGAAATTTCTGGAGTACCGCAGACTATAGCAGTAATACCTTTTATATTCTGAATCAAAACGGCACGAGAACAGAAACGGCTTATGATCTAGCAGAACGTAGAAATCCTAATACTAACTTTAATATCTGGAATTTGGATTTGAGCTTTCGCTGGCGTTTTGCTCCAGGGAGTGAAGCTTCTCTCCTTTATCGTAATCAAATATTTAATAGTGATGACCTCTCTAGCTTAGGATACACAGAAAGTCTTGGGAATTTATTCGATCAACCGATTCAACATACAATTTCCTTACGTGTCACTTATTTCATTGACTTTAATAATGTACGTGCTCTTTTTAATAAAGCAAGCTAAGCATTGTCTTCTCAATGAGATTGTAGTATTTTCACAGTGTAAAACTCTTTTATGGTTCAGGCTTCCAACATTACAAAACATTACGGCGACTTAAAAGTATTAAAAGACGTTTCCTTGCATATCAAAAAAGGAGAAGTAGTATCGATTGTAGGCCCAAGTGGTGCTGGAAAAACCACCTTACTACAGATCTTAGGAACCTTAGATGTTCCCGATTCCAATACTGGACGTCTGGAAATTAATGGCTCACTGGTTTCTGGATTAAAGCAAAAAGCCCTGAGTAAGTTTCGTAATAAACACATAGGGTTTATCTTTCAGTTTCACCAACTTTTACCGGAATTTACGGCACTTGAAAATGTGTGCATTCCTGCATTCATTGCCAAAACGCCCAAAGCTGTCGCAGAAAAAAAAGCTTTAGAGTTATTAGCGTTTTTAGGCCTTGCAGAACGCATCCATCATAAACCCAACGAGCTCTCTGGAGGAGAACAACAACGTGTTGCTGTCGCTAGAGCGTTGGTTAATAATCCGTCACTTATATTGGCTGATGAACCTTCTGGAAATCTCGATACCGAAAGTGCCGAACATCTTCATAAATTGTTTTTTCAGTTGCGAGATCAATTTGGACAAACCTTCGTTATTGTAACTCACAATGAAGAACTCGCCAATATGGCCGATCGCAAACTAGTGATGAAAGATGGAGCCTTTGTTTCCAATGAATAGGCACTGCATACCATGAAAAAAAGTGAATTAAAATCCTTCTTGAACGCTAAGGCAATTCAATATGAAACGCCTGATTTTATTCCCCATGATCCCATTCAAATCCCACATCGTTTTACGATCAAAGAAGATATTGAAATCTCAGCATTCTTAACAGCCACTATTTCTTGGGGCAATCGAAAAAGTATCATAACCAACGCCACCAAACTCATGACCATCATGGGGGACGCTCCTCATGATTTTGTCATGAATTATTCTCCGGATCAAGCAGATCTGTTTGATGGCTTTGTCCATAGAACCTTTAATAGTCTAGATCTTGAAACCTTCATGAGAGGTTTGCAACACATATACAAGCATCACGGTGGTCTAGAAAAGGTGTTTGCCGCAGGAGTCACAAACGACGGTTTACAACCAGCCATTTCTAATTTTAAACAACGGCTGTTGGAAGTAGATCATTTGCAGCGCACGCACAAACATTTGAGCGACCCTATGAAGGGATCTGCCGCTAAACGGATTAATATGTTCTTGAGATGGATGGTACGCGACGCAACTGCAGGCGTAGACTTTGGGATCTGGAAAAGCATCTCCCCTTCCCTATTGTCCTGTCCCTTAGATGTACATACCGGGAATGTAGCTCGGAAGTTAGGCTTGCTTTCGCGAAAGCAAAATGATGCAAAAACCTTGTTAGAACTAGATACCGCCCTGCGAAAAATGGATGCAGAAGATCCTGTGAAGTATGACTTTGCTCTGTTTGGTCTCGGGGCTTTTGAAAAGTTTTAAAGAAGTGCTAAATGTAATGCTACCAATGTCTTTTTTCTTATTTTTGAGGAAACCCTATACTAAGAATGCAGTTTAGACATCCCGAACTTCTGTACGCCCTTCTCTTACTGATTATTCCCATTCTTGTTCACCTTTTCCAATTACGAAAATTTAAGAAAGAGGCCTTTACCAATGTCGCTTTTCTTAAAAAAGTGAATATCCAAACGCGTAAGAGTAATACCATCAAAAAATGGTTAATCCTGCTCACCAGAATGTTAGCCCTCGCTATGATCGTGCTCGCTTTTGCTCAGCCTTTTCTAACCCAGAGTGATGTGGCAACCAAAGCAAAGGAAACGGTTGTTTACCTCGATAATTCCTTCAGTATGCAATCGAAAGGAAAATCAGGCCCCTTACTCAATCAAAGTGTACAAGATCTGATTACACACATACCAGAAGATACTAAATTCACACTACTCACCAATACAGACACCTACAAAAATATCAGCGTTAAGGGAGCTAGAAATACCTTGTTACAAATCCCTTATAGTTCAGAACAATTAACAACCACCGCAATTTCGCTTAAAGCGAAAAAAGCCTTTTCCAAAGACCCATCAACTGAAAAACGATTGATTGTCATCTCCGATTTTCAAGACAAAGGCCAACAAGCCTTTACAACCGATGAAGGGCTTAGTACTTTTCTGGTCCAATTGACACCAGAGACCCAAAAGAATATTTCGATAGATAGTATTTATGTGAGTGCATCTAAAGTGAATAGTGTTGTCTTAACGGCTAGTTTTACATCAGAATCGTTGCAGGAAACAAATGTTCCAGTGTCTATTTATAATAACAAACAACTCCTTGCCAAAGGAACAGCCGCTTTTGATGAGAGCACGACAACCACCGTTAATTTTGAAGTCGCTACGCCAGAAAACATTGAAGGTCGCATTGAAATTGACGATCCTTCGCTCACCTATGACAACACACTATTCTTTAACGTCAATGCCACCTTGCCGGTAAAAGTGCTTAGCATTAATGATGCTGATGATAATTTCTTAGCCCGCGTTTTTCGTGCGCCTGATTTTATGTATGCGAACGTACTATCAAAGAATCTTGATTTTAGCAGTATAGATGATTACAACCTGGTTGTTTTGAATGAAGTAAGGAATCCATCTGCGGCGCTGTCTAATGCGATTAGGGCGTTTACTAAAGCTGGTGGAAGTGTACTAATCATTCCTTCTGTAGATCCAAACTCGGTGAATGAATATTCGAATATGATCACCACCGTTAGTAGGATGCAGCTCGTCAACCTTGCTGCTAAAGACCGCCTTATAACTAGCATCAATTACGACCATCCGCTGTATAGGGATGTATTTGAAAATAAGATCAAAAACTTCCAATATCCCTCTATAAATAGTGGCTTTACGATCGCTCAAGGCGAAAAAGCACTTTCTTTTGAAGATGGTTCCACCTTTTTGGGTATGTCAAATTCTGTCTATGTATTTGCCGGTGCGCTCAACACTAAGAATTCAAATTTTAAGAACTCGCCACTCATTGTGCCCACACTGTATAACATTGGAAAGCAAAGTTTGAGGATCCCCCAGCTGTATTTCAATACGGGACGAACCAACATTTTTGATATCCCTATTACACTACAAAACGATGCCATTGTATCGCTCAACGAGACAGGTACCGAGCAATCTTTGATCCCGCTGCAGCAGACGTTTGGTAATAAAGTAACCATGACCACAACAGATGCTCCATCCAAAGCGGCTATTTATAACGTCACAAGTTTGGATAATATCGTACAGCAAGTGAGTTACAATTACGACCGTAGCGAAAGTAGGTTGCGCTATCAGAAACTAGAACACCAAGAAGGACTGAGCTACCATAGTTCGGTGCGCTCATTATTTGATTCATTGAAAGAAACGGATGATGTGCAGTCACTTTGGAAATGGTTTGTTATTTTTGCCCTGGGCTGCCTGCTCATGGAAATGCTCATTCTAAAATTCTTTAAATGAACGCACTCATAAAAGCTGCCACCGTTATCGATTCCCAGAGTACCTATCATGGGGAAACGGTTGATCTTCGCATTAAGAATGGTATCATCACAAACATTGCAAGTAATCTAACTCCTGCCAAAGGTGAAAAAGTGATCACCGCAGACGACTTACATGTTTCGCGAGGATGGTTTGATAGCAGTGTATCCATGGGAGAACCTGGATTTGAAGAACGAGAAATCATTGTAAATGGCTTGAATGTAGCCGCTCGCTCTGGATTTACAGCTGTAGCACTCAACCCAAATACAAATCCGGTACTGGATACAAGTTCTGATATTGCTTTTGTCCTCAGACGTGCAGAAGGAGCAGCCACCACGATTTTTCCGATAGGTGCGCTTACGCGAAATTGTGAAAGTGTAGATCTCGCCGAGTTGTACGATATGCAGCAATCGGGAGCCGTCGCTTTTGGAGATTACCAAAAACCGATTACGAATCCGAATTTGCTCAAAATAGCCTTACAGTACACCCAAGGTTTTGACGGTCTTGTGCTGTCCTTTCCTCAGGAACCAAAGATTGCTGGAAAAGGAAAAGTGCACGAGGGGATTGTAAGTACAGGAATTGGCATCAAAGGAATCCCAAGCATCGCCGAAAGTTTACAAGTTGCTAGAGATCTACATATTCTAGAATATGCGGGCGGAAAGCTTCACATTCCGACCATTTCTACAGCGGCCTCTTTGGAGTTAATTCGAGCTGCTAAAGCAAAAGGTTTAGATATAAGTTGTAGTGTAGCCATACATAATCTCTTTTTTACAGATGCGGTTTTAACCGATTTTGATACCAATTATAAAGTAATGCCGCCACTTCGCCCTAGCGATGACGTTGACGCAATGATAGCAGGTATTAAGGACGGAACGATTGATATGGTGACTAGTGATCACAATCCGTTGAACATTGAACAAAAGCATGTAGAATTTGATAATGCTGCCTATGGAACGATTGCACAAGAAGCAACCTTTGGCGCCTTACTCACCTTGGTAGGTGCGAAGAAAGCTATTCGGCTGCTTACATCGGGGAGAAAACGCTTTACACAAGATACACCAGCCATCGCAGAAGGAATAGCGGCAGACCTCACGCTTTTTGAAACGAAAGGCAGTAGAACTTTTCGCGAAAGCGATATCCTCTCAAAATCTAAAAACGCCGCTTTCCTCCATGCCAAACTCAAAGGAGCTATTGTAGGAGTTATTGCCAATAACCAATGCATTACAAACGACTAATGAACGAAGAAACCGTATACTTAGGAAAGCCCACAGCAGCGATCAGCTACTTCACTTTTATAGGGCTCATTATCGCCTATTTCATGAATAACGAACCTAAAAATCCTTTTGCGGCATTTCACATTCGTCAATCTTTGGGACTTACCCTGAGCTATTTCTTGATAATGATTCCGCTCAGTATGTTAGATATTGTGATGGCTTCTTATGGCTTCTTACTTTTATTTTTTGTGCTGTGGCTCTATGGAATTATTGGCGCATTTCAAGGAAAAATGTGGCTACTACCTATCGTAGGACCCTTTTATCAGAAGATGTTTTCGAGCACAAATTAATTTTCAATCTGTTAGATAAAATAGTACCTTTAGGTAAACAAATCATCACAATATAACCCTCTTATTATGACAACACCTACTTCCGACGGAAAAATCACCTCCATCATCGCATATATGACCATTATCGGTTTAGTCATTGCTTTTGTAATGAATAACTCTGAAAAAACCGACTTGGCCAACTACCATATCCGCAATATGATTGGGCTTTGTACTCTCAGCGCGGGAAATAGTATCCTTGGTTATATTGGAATTCCTTCCCTAGTCACGGGAATCATATTTGTGTTTCTCGTATTTTTATGGGTAATGGGACTTATAGGTGCTTTGGCAGGAGAAAAGAAAGAGATTCCATTTATAGGAGCTCATTTTCAAAACTGGTTTAAAGGTATTTAATCTTACTATATCTTAAAAAAAATGCCGCCCTTAGATCGGCATTTTTTATTTTTGCACTATGAAGCAACTCTGTCTCCAACATATCGTTAGAAAACCAAGTATCAACACTGAGGGAAAAGCTCCACTCTTACTTCTCCTACATGGATATGGAAGTGATGAGAATGATCTTTTCAGTTTTGCTAACGAATTACCGGAGCAGTACTTCATCATCTCTGCCAGAGCTCCAACACCTATGCAACCTTCTGGTAATGCATGGTATGCGATCACTATCGATCCAACGGGTATTAAGTTATCAGACAATGAAGGAGCGCGTGTCTCTCGAGATTTGATCGCTCAGTTTATCGATGAGGCGGTTGCTGCGTATGAGTTGGATCCCTTTAATGTGACCCTACTTGGCTTTAGTCAGGGAACGATTTTGAGTTATGGTGTTGCCTTAACCTATCCTGAAAAAGTAAAGAATCTCATCGGATTGAGTGGCTATATCAATGAAGATATTATTGATCTTCAATCAAACGCAGCCTATGCACATTTAAACATCTACAATTCTCACGGCACAGTAGATCAGGTTATCCCCATTGACGCTGCGAGACAAACTCCTGGCTATTTAGAAAAATTGGGGGTTGTGAGTTCGCTTAGTGAGTTTCCTGTTGGCCACGGTGTGCATCCAACCAATTTCTATGAACTTAAAGAGTGGTTGGAAGGAAAATAAGTGATTTCGGATTGTTGCCCATTTATGCTTGCTCTTGATACGTTCCATGCTTTTCTGTTTGCGAAGTGTTGTCTTGATTGTAATGGCCATCGTTATCTATCATTTCTATACATTGTAGTGGCGGCATTATTTCAGCTTTAAAAGGAAGATTCAAGTGCTGCTTTAAAATTCAGATTCCCGTCTATTAAAATCAATCCCTTTTCTAATACCTTTATTTTTAAATCTTGCATTCCGTTATTTTGATGACCATTGATGAAAAATTCATTTTCATTTAAAGGAGTTAATTTTACATTTTGAATAGTGCTTGTTCGAATATCGTTATCCTTAAACATACCTTGAATTTGATTCTTAGCGTTAATTCCTAAGACTAATCCTAGATCATTTTTCTCAAAATGAAATCTAATATGTACGGTCTTACTGCCGAGTTCACCTTCTGTTTTATAAATATTATAAGATTTGAATTCTCCAGCCTCTTTTTTCCAATAAGCCCATATTCCTTTTAACTGATTTTCACCTTCGGCTGAACCTAAAAAATCTTTCATATCATCATTAGCAAAGTCAGAAAGACCTTTGAAATTTTGAGTACTCATCGCATTTGCAAAATACAAAGCAATTTCACTTGTTTTGTTATTTTCCTTTGCATCTCTTAAGAATGGATATGTAAAAACCGACCAAGATTCTTTCCCTATTGTTTCAAGTGAATAGTTTGTACCGTGTTTGGTTAAGACTAATGAGCGGGTATTATCCACCTGATATGTTCTACTGAAATCTGCAATATGTTTATGATTAACCTTCATCGGTATAGGAAGTAATTCTATTTCTTTTCCTTGGAATAGAGCAATAATAGTATCAACTATTTCATCACTAACAAACTGACGCTTCCCCTGAAAAACACTTTCTCCTATTAAGTCAATCGAAGTAGCATTGGACAGGATGATAATTTTAACACTTCTTTCTGGTAATGAACCTATTACGCAAGTAACACCAGGAAGTAAACCGGTATGGTTGACCCATTTTTCACCCCCCTTATTTTCGATTTTCCACCCTAATCCATATTCCGAATTATTAACACCTATAGGCTGTGTGTTGCAGTAGAGCTTATCTACAGATGCTGGTTTTAATATTATTCCATTTTCTAAAGCCTCCATAAAATTATATAAATCTCCTGTAGTAGAATTAATATCTCCAGCACCAATTACCCAAGATGAATACATAGGAGAATTCAATTTTTCAAAGGCATTCAACCCTAAACCTATATGCGGAAAAGCTATTTTATTTAAGTCTTTATAGACGTTAACAGCTGTGTTTTTCATGTTAGCCGGCTTAAAAACAGCTTGTTCCATATAGTCAGCATACGATTGCTTCGTTAGCTTTTCAATAATATGGGCTAAAAGAGAGTATCCAAAATTATTATATTCATACCCTGCTCCTGGCTCAAAATTTAGTTTTGAATCTTTAAATATTTCAAAAATCTCATTGGATGAGATCGGATTTATTCCTGGCATTAAGCCGTTACCTTGATCGTCTATTCTACCTATATTAGCTTGCATACCAGAACTATGATTTAACAAATGACGAATTGTTATTTTAGTAGAATAATCAGGTATAAAATTTGGAAAATAAGTGCTAATTGGCGTTTCTAATGTAAGCTTTCCCTCTTCAACTAATTTCATGATCCCTACAGCGGTCAATGATTTTGTAACAGAAGCAATACTAAATATGGAGCTCTTAGTGTTCTTTTTATGATTTTCTGCATCAGCATCACCGAAGCTTTTTTTATAAATAATTTTATCGTTTTGACTTATTAATACATTCCCAATAAAACGATTATAATGCGCATAGCTTTCAAATACTTCGTTGATGCTTTCCTTTAATTTTTTATTAGAATTTGTCTGACTAAATGAGTTAAATCCTAAGAATAATCCCGTTATGATGACGATTGTTTTTTTCATTTATATATGATTTAAGATTAAGTATGAAGCAATAGTAATGCGTTATCATCATAGCATAAAAAGAATGTGATTGTTAGGTCCTTTAATGTGGTAGATACCTTAAACGATGTGAAATAGCACAAACTTCACATGAAGATTGAGTTTGGTCACTTTAAGTACCCCCTTTATCCCTTTACATGTTTAAAAAGCCAATAAAACCCTATTTTTGAGGCATAAACCGTTAAAATGAAAAAGTCGTTAGAATTAATAATACATATTTTTATTTGGGGGATTTCGTATTTTTTATTTTTAGATTCTGTCAGTACGATCGCTGATTTTAAAAAAGATGACGGTCCTTTATGGCTTGCGATATTGTTTGGGATGGTTATGAACCAGATTATATTTTATGCTACTGCTTTTTTCATTGTTCCTCATTTTTTACGCCTAAAAAAAATATCGCTGTTAATCATCACTTTGATAAGCGCTTTTGTGATCCTTAATTTTTTTGAAAGCTTTATTGATTATTATTGGTTGGTTGGCTTTTTTTCAACGGAAAGCGAGTCGTATCTAGCTTATCTTAGATACAATGTCGGAAGTAGTTTCTTTATCCTTTTACTTGGTTTATCGTATGCTTTGATTAAGTCTTGGTTTCAAAGTGAAAAACTCAAACGGGTTTTATATGAAGAGAAGCTAACCACCGAAATGGCTTTTCTAAAGGCTCAAATAAATCCTCATTTTTTGTTTAATGTGCTCAATAGCTTTTATGCTAAGGCACTAAAAAACGAGGTGCCCGAATTGGCCGATGGCATTGCAAAATTAGCCGAATTGATGCGCTATATTGTATATGAAACGAATGAAGATAACGTGGCATTGGAAAAAGAAATTCATCATCTCAAAAAATTCATTCAAGTGTCACAGTTACGCATTGCTGAAGACGATGATGTGTTTATAAATTTCGCAATTAAAGGAGCTGTTGAAAACGTAAAACTTAGCCCTATGCTGCTTATTCCATTCGTTGAAAACGCTATTAAACATGGAATAGACACAAAGACTAGATCGATCATAGATATATCCTTGGAGGTCACTAAAAATAATTTATCTTATAAAGTGACCAACACAATGCATCAAGCCATTTATGATTTGAAGGATAGTGCCTCAGGCTTTGGTCTTGATAATTTAAAAAAGAGACTGGCTATTCTATATCCCAATGCACATACATTGGAAACAAAAGAAGAAAAAGGATATTTTATATCTTTACTTACACTGCAAATTGATTAACTGTTTTATGGACTATATAATAATTGACGATGAGCCAGATGCAATTGATGTCCTAAATTTTCATCTAAATAAGATTCCTTTTATGGAATTAAAAGCCACATTTAGAGATCCTTTAGATGCTCTTGAATATCTGCAAAAGCATACGGTTGACCTTCTTTTCTTAGATATCAATATGCCTAAACTACCTGGAATAAGCTTTGCTAGGTTTTTAGAAAAACCGCCACTTATTATTTTTACAACAGCATATTCAGAATATGCTTTGGAGAGTTATGAACTTAAAGCTGTAGACTATCTATTAAAACCTATTGAATTTGATCGATTACTTAAAGCGGTGATGAAAGCAAAAGAAGTATTGAATCAAAATAAAGTAGGAGTAACAGCAAGCCCTGAAACTTTTAATGATGTATCTGAACAAACAATTTTTATCAAAAGTGGTTCGGAGTTTCATCAGTTACTAATTCAACATATAAAATACATCGAGAGTGATGGTAATTATGTAACATTCCATACGATAAAGCGATCTATTTTAGCGCGTTACAAAATATCAGAAGTAAAAGAATTACTCCCTCAGCACTCCTTTATAAGAATACATCGTTCCTATATTGTTGCAATGAAACATATAGAAACGGTCAAAAAACATTGTGTGGTGATCGATGGAAGTGAGATCCCAATAAGCAGTAATTATAGAGAATATTTTTTAGATACTATAAGTGCAAAGGGAGATAGAAAACCATAAGGACAACTCCGTCTATTAGATAGCATGCCGCTGTTTCTCGCAAACGCGTTTATCCGTTTTTGTCAGCTTTTCTTTCGTACAAGTACTCTAAAGAACTCTTCCTAGTCTTTTGGCTTCGGCGTCTCTTCTTGCACCATACACTATTCCAAGCGCCATTCCAACACCAGTTCCAATAGACAATCCAATACTTATTCCAAGACCAGCACCCATTGCTGTACCTATCGATAAACCAATTCCAGTTCCGAAGATCATCCCATACACCATCCAGATTTCGGTATAGTATTTTGCCGATGTGAAAGAAAATTCACTTTTCAGAAATGCTTTAAACTCAGATGATTTTTGTTTGTAGAATTTTTTTCTGTTTTCCGTTGCCGTATGCAGGTGCAATGAAGAAAGTTTTCCTTGAATTAATTGCGACTGATCTTCAGTTAAATCTCTCTTTTCTAAAGATGATAACGTGCGAATAAAACAGCTATACACTTTCCTTTCAGATTTTTTATCCGCTTGAGATAATAGCGTTTTTAATAATTCAGAAGCCTCGTTTATATTCGTCATACTATAGATGTTTTTGAATTAGTGTTTATGTTACTTTAGCAGAGCTGGTTTTAAATTGAATACAAAATCCATATAACCACCCCAAACATCGTTGAGCCTTACTCTGGATACACCAAACTCTCTATCGTCTCGTAATCCATAGTTCCATCTTCATTGATGAAATACTATCCCTTAAATAAGGAACGGAAAATTATTATTTTTTAGTTTTGGATAAAGAAACGAAAAAATAAGAATAACCACCCCAAACATCGTTGAGCCTTACTCTGGATACACCAAACTCTCTATCGTCTCGTAATCCATAGTTCCATCTTCATTGATGAAATACTATCCCTTAAATAAGGAACGGAAAATTATTATTTTTTAGTTTTGGATAAAGAAACGAAAAAATAAGAATAACCACCCCAAACATCGTTGAGCCTTACTCTGGATACACCAAACTCTCTATCGTCTCGTAATCCATAGTTCCATCTTCATTGATGAAATACTGTACTAATATCTCGCCCCAACGATTACCATCAGAGAAGTCGGCGATGATCCAGCGATGGTTCAAGAGTTTGACATTATTGATTTGAAAAGCACGAGCCGTACCTTCAAAAGGAATTAAATCATTTCCAGTTGCAGTCGTCTTAGCGTACATCCCTTCTTTTATTTTAGGAACTAAGACATCTAAATCTAAGCCATCATTTTCAAAGTAAGTATAGGCATTTTCATTACCCTTAATCGTGAAATATTCGGCATCACTCATGCGCAAACTCAAACTATCAGAAAGTAAAGTGGCATCTGCGAGCTTAGTTTGAAGTTTCGCTATTCTCTTTTCTTGATTTTCATACACTTTCACATTGTTGACATACTGGAATACTACCCATAATGCCGCAAAAAGAAAGAGATACATAAAGATATTACGTTTCATTGCTGGTGGTTAAAGTGAGGCCATCATAGGCTAAATAAATATTTGGTGGTATGTTTTTTTCTACTTCAGCGTGAAAGCCCATAATGTGACTAATATGAGTAAAATAGGTTCGCTTTGCTCCTATTTGATCTGCCAGTGCTATGGCTTCTTCGATATTTAAATGTGTGTCATGCGATTCATAACGCAGGGCATTAATCACAAGTATGTCCAAACCTTTTAATTTTTCAATCTCTTTGGGAGCGATGGTCTTCACATCTGTGAGATAGGCAATGCGATCAAAACGATAGCCAAAAACCTGTAAGCTACCATGAAAAACTTCAATAGGAACTACTTCAATCCCGCCTATGGCAATTGACACATTATTTTGTACTTCCCGAGCACTCACACTGGGTGCCCCTGGATAGCGATTTTTGGTAGCGAATATGTAATCGAAACGACGTTTTAATGTATCTAATACTCTTCGGTGCCCATAGATCGGCATATCACCTTGATTGAATACGAAAGGACGAATATCATCCAGTCCAGCCACATGATCGGCGTGTTCATGAGTAAATAAGATTCCAGCGACCTTTGGCAAGGGATTGTTTGGACCGCAATTTAGCGAAAGCGAACCCAACATCTGTTCCCTAAAATCAGGACCACAGTCAATAATCACATTATAATCTTCCCACTGAATCAACACAGAAACACGTAAACGTCGATCACGTGCATCGGTACTATGACAAACAGGATGCTGACTTCCAATAACAGGAATTCCCTGTGACGTTCCAGTACCGAGAAAGGTGATTTTCAATGGATTAATTTTATCACAAAAATACAGTTATTTTTTTGTCCGCGCCCCGTATTTACTATCTTTGAGGTGTTGATTATAAATCAAAAAAAGCATGCTATGGCGGTCTCAATTCTAGGTGATAGAGAGTTTGAAAAAGTTCCCTCGACTAAAAATAAAGTACTTAGAGTAAATCTTAATGAAAATATATATGGAACCTTTGCAGAAATAGGAGCAGGTCAGGAGACTGTACGTCACTTCTTTAGAGCCGGTGGCGCCAGTGGTACCATTGCAAAGGCAATGTCTGCCTATGACAAGGATTTTAGTGACGCTATCTACGGCATAGAAGATGACGGGAGGTATGTAACAGAGAAGCGTTTAAAGAAAATGCTTTCGCATGAGATGCAACTTATTGAGGATCGTATCTCACGGTATAAAGAACCTAATAAGATTTTCTTTTCCTATGCTAATACGGTTGCCACTATTGATTTTGCAAAGAAATACAAAGGTCATGGTTGGGTAGGTATTCGCTATCAAGTAACACCAGAAGGTGAGTTTAACGAGATTCTTTTACATATTCGTTTTCACGAAACTGATGCCCGGCTGCAACAATTGACGCTTGGTACCTTAGGTGTAAACCTTATCTATGGGGCCTTCTATAAGTATGATAATCCTAAAAATTTACTCAAATACCTCTACGATCATATCGATAAAGACCAAATAGAAATTGATACCATCAATTTCTCAGGTCCAGAATTTGAGACCGTTGATAACCGTTTGATGAGTCTACAACTCGTAAAGAACGGGATGACCGAGGCGGTAATGTTTGATCCTTCAGGGAACAATGTTCTTCCTGCGGCTCAATTATATAAGAAAAACGTTTTAGCTCTGCGCGGTAGTTTCCGACCAGTAACCAAAGTAAATATGGACATGTACGAGAAATCGCTGGCCATGTTCCTGGATGCCAATCGTGTGAATAAAAAGAAAACAGAAGTTGTTTTTGAAATCACACTGTCAAACCTGCGCGCTGAAGGAGAAATTGACGAAGAGGATTTTATGGGAAGAGCGCAACTTTTATGTTCGCTCGGACAAACCGTAATGATTTCAAATTTCAAAGAATACTATAGGCTCGTGGAGTACTTCTCCAATTATACTAAGGAGCGTATGGGGCTTACTATGGGTGTCAATAATCTAGTAGACGTATTTGATACGACCTATTACAGACATTTGAGTGGTGGTATTCTAGAAGCCTTTGGAAAGTTATTCTTCAAAGATCTGAAGGTATACCTCTACCCAATGACTGATTCCAAAACAGGAAAGGTAACAACCAGTGAAAACTTGAAAGTACATCCACGTATGAAGGAACTTTATAAGTTCTTCAAATACAACGGAAAAGTAGTCGATATCGAAAATCCAGATCCGACGATTACCAATATCTTCTCTAGAGAGATCTTACGTATGATACAGGACGGTGAAGAAGGCTGGGAAAACATGCTTCCAGAAGGCAGTGCCGATTTAATCAAGACACTGAACTTATTTGGATATAGCGGTAAAGACAAGACAAAAGCCTTATTGGAACGTCAGGAATAAGTCAGACCGTATAGAAACATAAAGCCTCCTTATTTTTGGGAGGCTTTTTTATGCAGTTGAGAGTATAGCTATTGCTCGCATATAGTTTGCATTTCATTTTTTTTGAGATTTCGTATCTTCATCCCTTAATTTACAATACTATGCATCCTAACGCTCACTTGATTGAAAATTTTTATTCGGCTTTCGCCAAACGTGACGCTGAAGCTATGAATGCTTGCTATCACGACGACATTGTCTTTGAAGACCCTGCCTTTGGAAAACTAAAAGGAGACCGAGCCAAAGCCATGTGGAAAATGCTGATCGCTGGCGGAAAAGAAAGCTCTACTGTTATAGCTTCAAATATCAAAGCAGATGATGCGTTGGGATCTGCCAATTGGGTCGCCAATTATGTCTACGGCACCAAGGAACGAAAGGTAGAAAATCACATCTATGCTTCCTTCGAATTTACAGATGGTAAAATCAGTAAGCACACAGATGTATTTGATCTATGGAAATGGTCCCGTCAAGCGATAGGGCTTGCTGGATATCTCTTAGGCTGGACTTCATTTATGCGGAACAAAATTCAAAAAAAAACAGAGACCGCTTTGAATGCTTATATGACTAAACGATAACCAATTAACAAAAAAAACCAAATGCGTACTTATTGTTAGTATTAAAGAATCGCTAGCCCAGTAGCTGCGCAGCATGATCTTTAGTCTTTACTTTTTGAATAACATCAGTCACAATTCCATCGCCGTCTACTTTAAAGGTCATTCTATGGATGCCGTCGTATTCTTTTCCCATAAATTTTTTGAGTCCCCAAACTCCAAAGGCATTGATCACAGAATGATCCTCGTCTGCGAGGAGTTGGAACGGAAATTCATATTTGTTTGCAAAGTTTTTCTGACGCTTCTCTGAGTCGGCGCTCACCCCTAATAAAGTATAACCTTGTGCTTGTAGTTCCGCGTAATTATCACGTAGATTACAGGCTTCAGTAGTACAACCGGGTGTGGAAGCTTTTGGATAGAAAAAAACAATAAGACTTTTACCTTTGAAATCGCCAAGGACTACTGGACTTCCGTCTTGATCGGTGGTCGTAAAATCAGGGACTTTATCCCCTACTTTGAGTGTATTCATTATCTTCGTTTTAGCAATTAATTTTAGCATAAATATAGGCAATATGAACAAGCAAGAAAAGGTAGACTTTGTAATTACCACTTTGAAAGAACGATATCCACAAATCCCCATTCCTCTCGATCATAAAGATCCCTACACCTTACTCATTGCCGTGCTTATGAGCGCACAAAGCACTGATGTGCGTGTTAACAAAATCACGCCTCTCCTCTTTGAAATCGCCGATAACCCCTATGATATGATAAAGTTGACGGTAGAAGATATCCGTGAAATAATAAAACCTGTAGGATTATCTCCCATGAAGGCCAAAGGCATTCACGGACTCTCACATATGCTCATTGACCTATATGATGGTGTAGTACCCCAAGACATTGCCTTACTGGAAGAATTCCCTGCTGTGGGCCATAAAACGGCAAGTGTTGTGGTTTCTCAAGCCTTTGGAATTCCAGCCTTTCCTGTAGACACCCACATTCATCGTTTGATGTACCGTTGGGGATTGACCAATGGTAAAAATGTAGTACAAACCGAAAAAGATGCTCGACGACTCTTCCCTGAACACGTTTGGAACGATCTACATCTTCAAATCATTTGGTACGGCAGGCAATATTCCCCAGCCCGTGGATGGGATCTTGAGAAAGATATCATTACAAAGACCATTGGCCGTAAGACCGTCATTGATGATTATAATAAAATGATGGCCAAGCGAAGGAAAAAGTAAAAAGAAGACGCAGGACGAACTGACGTGATACGTAGGGTTAAAAGTAAAAACAGACTACTTTACACACTATCATTTTTAATACTTCGCCAAAAAGAACCAAAAGACCTTTTCATTTCGCACCGCTTATGTCTGGAGAAAAGAGAAAATTAATGATTAAGAGATTTTGAACCAACATAGGGAGTTTGAAACTTTGAGCCTCATCCCTAATGCCTAATCAGCTAGCTTTTGTCACTTCACTTCTACAAAGCGTCCAAACCAGCGATATAAATCTCCTTTAGTGATTGTAGCACCTTGTTGGATTAAATTGAACTTGTCTAGATTGGGATTTTTGCCATAGTCTTTACTTGCGGTAAGGAATACTACCTGTTCGTCCCCAAGATTTTCTTGCAGCCATTGATACCCTTCTTTAGAAGTAATATCCACTGTTTCGTTGTTGACTTTAATTCCTATAAGCGTCATCTTATCTGTACCCAATTGAAACAAGTGCATTTGATTAGGAGAGATGTGCTCTAGAAATTCGGCTTTAGCCAGGACACCTTCCCAAACCAGGTCAGAGAAGATATCGATCTCTTCTTCGGCGACTTCGGGCTTGTTTGTTTTAAGGTCTTCCCATTCGGTAGCGGTAATCGTTTGGGTAGCCAAAAAGTTAATAAACTCTGGGTGTAACTCTTCTAGTTGTTCTTTTGTAAGTCGTCCGTATTGCATGCGTACTCCGGTTTTCGTGATAGCGGAAATCTCCACTTTCAAAGTTTTAAAAAATCAAATAAAAAAACCGCCAAGTAATTTACTTAGCGGTTTTTATATGTGTTGAGCCTAGGCTTAAGCCTCTGCTACTACGTCAAATCCAAAAGGAACGATCACATCTTTATGGAAACGGATAGAAGCTTCGTAACTCCCTAAACGTTTGATGTTATTTCCCGGAATTGTAATATACTTTCTTTCGATAGTTACACCAGCTTTTTCCAAAGCTGAAGCTACATCTGCGTTATTAACAGATCCGAAAAGCTTATCTCCATCTCCAGTTTTAGAAGCGATCTTCACTTCAATATCTTTCAACTTGTTAGCTTCTTTTTGAGCTGCATCTACCACTCTTTGCTCCTTGTGAGCACGCTGTTTCAGGTTTTCGGCAAGTACTTTTCTCGCTGAAGGTGTAGCTAAAATAGCATCACCTTGAGGAATCAAATAGTTTCTTCCAAACCCGTTTTTTACATTTACGATATCGTCTGCAAATCCTAGATTCTCAACGTCTCTTTTTAAAATAAGTTCCATGTTGTATCTAGTTTTTATTTGTATAAATCAGTAACATAAGGCATAAGTGCAAGGTGACGAGCACGCTTTACAGCTACACTAACTTTACGTTGGTACTTCAATGAAGTTCCTGTCAAACGACGAGGTAACAATTTACCTTGTTCGTTTACAAAACCACCTAACCAATCTGCATCTTTATAATCAACGTATTTAATACCTGATTTTTTGAAACGACAGTATTTCTTAGCTTTGTTTGTTTCGATATTAAGCGGAGTAAGGTATCTTAACTCGCCATCTTTCTTTCCTTTTGCTTGTTGTTGAAGACTTGCCATAATTACGCTTTTTGTTTTTTATCTCTAATTACACGTTTAGCAGCCCAAGCAACAGCGTGCTTATCTAATGCTACAGTCAAATAACGCATTACTCTCTCGTCACGACGGAAAGCAAGTTCGTATTCATTGATCGCGTCTCCGGGAACAGTGAATTCCATTAGGTGATAAAAACCACTCTTTTTGTTTTGGATGGCATAGGCAAGCTTTTTAAGCCCCCAGTCCTCTTTGTTGATCATCTTGGCACCTTTTGAAGTCAGAATATCTTCGTACTTCTTAACTGTTTCCTTTATCTGCTCATCAGATAAAACGGGATTCAAGATGAAAACAGTTTCATAATGATTCATACTCTATTAATTTTTAGTTTAAAATGTGCGCAAAAGTAATCATACTTATTTGTTTTACAAAGTCTGAAAGCAGGGAATTTAAAATAAAATACATGTCCTAT